>NZ_JBVJCO010000018.1:24039-77273 GCF_055588525.1 Kitasatospora sp. NPDC041988 | reverse complement strand
CGCCGCAACTCCCCCAACACACAAGACGGGGTGAAACCCCCGGTGTCCCCCCCCCCCCCGGCCTTCTTGGTAGCGGGGACAGGATTTGAACCTGCGACCTCTGGGTTATGAGCCCAGCGAGCTACCGAGCTGCTCCACCCCGCGTCGGAAGCACCGACCATACGGCACCGAGGGCAGCAACGGAAATCCATTAGCTACCCGCTGTCGGGTCCACGGCCTCCGGCGGGCGCGCACGGCCAGGGTCGCCCACACCGTGACATGCCCGAGCCGCCAGGGCGGCACCGTGATGCCCCCGACGTTCACGGCGAGGTAGCCGAGGAAATGGTCCCACCAGGTCGGCTCGTCCTAGGTCCGTAGGCAGCACCATGGCGGTCGCCGAGACTCCCACCGGCACGCCGGCAGCAGCACCGACCACAGCCGTGCCCGTCGGCGGCGGCCGCAGCTGACGGGGACGTGCTCGGTCAGTCGGAGAACCCGAGATGCAGGATGGTGGCCCAGCTGTCGGTGACCAACAGCAGGTTGCGGCACCATATGTCGTCGCGCAGGTACGGGCCGCTGACGTCGCCGGCGCTTCGGACAGGCCCCAGATGTGCTTCGATGACGTCGGCGACGCTATCGGCGAGTTCGCCTGCCCCCCGGATTTCAGCGGGCGTACGCACGTTGGGGTCCGAGAACCTCTGGGCGGAGTGCATGAACCCGTCGATCACCTGTCGGCGGAATATGTCCCGCCAGGCCCCTGGTGACTCGAACGGGACGACCGACGGTCCTACCTGGTGTCCACCGGCCCCCGGGTGGCACACGGCTTGAGCGAGATCCTTCAGCCAGTCATGACCGGGTGTCACCCCAGCTACTGGGACCACATGGAACAGGCCTATGGACGACACCCCCCAGTTGCAGTCGTCGAGCAGTTCCTCGAGCGGTTCAGCTGCGACTGACACCGCGCCTGGAGCGTCGAGTGGGTTCAGCATGGGCGTCCGGGTCCTCCGTGCGGTTCTGCGCTTCGGCCTCAGTGTGTCAGCTGAGCACGTTCATGCCGCGAGGTTTTTGGGGCGTTCGACGAGGTGGGCACCGGTGATCGCGCGCCATGGGCCTGGGCGGCCTGGACGAGCTTGAACACCATCGCGAGCACCGCTGCCGGGCTGCCGGCGCCGCGGGTGGCCCTCCCCGCTGCCGGGTTCGGACCGGCCTACCGGCCTACTACCCGCAGTTGTCCGGCTGGAGCGAATGGACCTTTGCCCGCGTGAGCGTGGTTCGCTTGAGCACCTGGGCCCGGATGAGCCGGACTGTAGGTGGGATCGGCAGGGTGACGGGGGTGCGGCTCCACCGAAGCCACAGTGCCAGGTGGCCGAGCTCGGCGGCCTGGACGAGCTTGTCGAGGGACCACGCCTTCGTGCCCCGGTCCACCTCGATGCTGATCAGCCGTCCCTTGCCGGAGCGGTGCCGCAGTTGCAGGTCGAGGCGCCCGGTCCGGCCCTGCCGGGTGGCGGTGGGCAGGTTGACCTCCCGCTGGACCTCATATCCCTGGTCGGTGGCCCAGGCGGCCACCGAGTTGGTGAAGAAGGCGGTCACCTCGGGGGTGGACAGGTCAGTGAACTGCTGGCGGTTGAGCCAGGCCCGCAGGGAGTTGGCGGCGGCGTCGAGCCCGGCTTCTGGCATGAGCGACAGTCTGCCCTGCGGAACTGACAGCTCGTCACGCCTTCGGCTGATCCTGGCCTTGGCCGTCCGGCGGACGGGTCCACGAGGTGCCTCCCTTAGCTTGTTGTTTTACCTCCGGTGATCGACTCCGAGATGTTCGATCCGGTCACCCACATGGGGATTTTCCGGACGTGGAGACGACCTCCGCCTGACGCTGTGTGATGTCGAGTCGCACAACGGAGCCGGAGGTCGTCGGTGTCGAGTGTCGCCCATGAAGCCGTTCGCCAGCACGCAATTGCGGAACTGTCCTCCTTTCGGCTGGACTTGTACGCGGCGATGCCCCGCCGAGCGGACGCCCTGTTCGAGGTGGCCGACGCGCTGCTGTGCGCCGACGGGCCGGTCCGCGCCCTGGTCGAGCTGACGCTGGCACCCGAGCACCGCCGCTCGCACGGCTCCCTCTACGCCGCCTTGACCCGGGGCGAGCTGGATCCGGCCAGGCTGAGGACGGCCATCGCCGCCCGCAGCCTTCCGCGAGGGCCGGGCGGACGGATCGTTCTCGCCGTCGACGTCTCCGCGTGGCTGCGTCCGGACGCCAACACCAGTGACGCCCGTTCGTTCTGCCACACCTACGGCCGACGCGAGAACACCCACGAGATGGTGCCCGGCTGGCCGTACTCCTTCGTTGCCGCCCTGGAGGAGGGCTCGACCTCGTGGACGGCCCTGCTGGACGCACAGCGCCTGGAACCCGGCGCGGACACCGCGGCCGTCACCGCTGCCCAGCTGCGCGAGGTCCTGCGCGGCATCTTCAACGCCGGACACTGGAAGCTCGGCGACCCACCAGTGTTGATCGTGGCAGACGCCGGCTACGACGGCCCGCGCCTGGCCTGGCTGCTGCGGGACCTACCCGTCCAGATCGTGGTGCGGATGCGCTCCGACCGCGTCTTCTTCAACCCCGCGCCCGACGACTACCGGGTGGGCCCCAAGGGCGGCCAACCCCCGCGCCACGGAACCCGGTTCGCTTTGGCCGACCCTACGACCTGGCGCGATCCGGACAGTGACAACGAGCACACCACCCGCCGCTACGGCACCGCCCGCATCCGCGCCTGGCACCGCCTCCACCCACGTGTCTGGCGACGCTCCGCTTGGAGCGACCACCAGGGCCAACTCCCCACCATCGAGGGGACCCTGATCCGCCTCGACGTCGACCACCTGCCCTCCGGCGGCACTCCGAAGCCGGTCTGGCTGTGGTTCTCCGACCCCACACCCTCCGGTGAGGACACCGACACCGCCTGGCACGCGTTCCTGCGGCGCTTCGATCTGGAACACACCTTCCGGTTCCTCAAGCAGACCCTGGGCTGGACCCGCCCCCGCCTGCGCGATCCCGCCGCGGCCGACCGCTGGACCCACCTGGCCCTGGCCGCCCACACCCAGCTCCGCCTCGCCAGACCCCTCGCCGCCGACCTCCGGCGGCCCTGGGAGCGACCCCAGCCCGCCGACCGGCTCACCCCCGCCCGGGTCCGGCGCGGGTTCCGCAACATCCGCACGCGCCTGCCCTGCCCCACCTCTGTTGCGCGACCCTCCCGCCCCGGGCCCGGGCGCCCACCCGGCCGGCCCAACCGCCGCCGAGCCCCCATCTACGACATCGGACTCGCCCTGGTCACCAACCAGTAGCGAACAGGCAGACGAGAATCCGAACGCAACAGAAGATGATCACCGGAGGTAAAACAACAAGCTAAGCCTTGTTGAGCAAGGCGGCCTCAAATGGCCCTTCCCTCGGTAGATCCGGAAGTTAAGGATGTGCCCCCTTGATACCAATCAAATCCTGTCCGAGGAGCTTCACTTCAAGGATCTCGTCGACCAGACCGCCTGGTCCATATGCCACATGCCCGACAGGACTCACGCCGTCCCGAGCCGTCTCGCCGCCGCCCTTGCGCTTCACGGCGTAGGACGACGCGCACATCGGCCCGTCCGAAGTGGGAGCATCCGCTTGATAGATCACCGAGAACCGAGAACGGGTATCGCAGGACCATCCGCCCGGGTACAGCCGGGCGCCCGGTACGGGCATGGCGTTCGGTCGGTGGAGCAGTATCCGGCTCGGACAGGCTTGATCACGGGTGCCAGCGGGGCTGGTTGGCTCACGGTCACAGCCCCGCAGTACGAGTCGCTGGTGTCCCGCGGTGGCATGGCTTGAAAGTCGGGCTCGCGCCGTTCTTCGCGGACGCGGTGCCATGACAACCACGGCAACATCCGTGGTTGAGCTCGCCTTGTCGTGGGCTACGGGTACGGTGTCGATCAGCTGCTCTCCCCGCCATGCCCCCGCGGACCGGGAGTTCGGCGCTGTGTTTAGGGGCTACGCCGTGTCCGCGCCAGGGGCGGGCACGAGCACGGTTGGGGAGGGGCCACCGCGTCATGGATGCCAGAGAGACCACGTTCCAGCGCCTGATTCAGGGCGACAACCAGTTCCAGATCCCGCTGTACCAGCGCACCTACAGCTGGACCCGGGACGATCACCAGCGCCTTTGGAGCGACCTGATCGAGCAGGCTGCGGAACTGGCCGCTCCGCAACCCGGAGCCGTTGCCCCGGATTGCGAGGAGCCCGTTCGGCATTTCCTCGGGTCCCTGGTATTGGCTCCCCGGCCTCCAATTCCGGACACGGTGCAGCGGTGGGTCGTCATCGACGGCCAGCAGCGGCTGACCACGTTGATGTTGCTCGCGTGCGCCCTCCGCGATCACGTCCGCATCTTCGACGCTCCAAAGGCGGACCTGATTCACCGCCGCTACCTCATCAACGAGGAGGACTTCACCGGACTGGACCGGTACCGGCTCCTACCGACGCAGGCCGACCGCCCTTCCTACCTGGCGTGCGTCGACGGACAGGCGACGGCAGGTGGGGAGGACAACGTCGGTACGGCCTATCGGTTCTTCCGCGCGGCGCTGGCCGAGTACGACCCCGTTGGCGATTGGGAGGTTGTGCGGTTCGTCGACCTGGCGCTCAGGCACCGGCTGTCGTTGGTCAGCATCACAGCCGGTCCCCGTGACAACGTCTACCGGATCTTCGAGTCGCTCAATAACACTGGCGTCCCGCTGACCCAGGCGGACCTGCTGCGCAACTACGTGTTCATGAATCTTCCCAGGCTGAGCGAGGAGGTCTACGAGAAGCTGTGGCTGCCGATGCAGACGGAGCTCGGGCCCGACCGGATGGTGACCCTGGCGTGGCTGGACCTGATCCTGCATGGGGACAGCAGGGCGAAGCAGAGCGAGGTCTTCGTACTGCAGCAGCGCCGGCTCTCGGCCGTGGTTGCCTCCGGCGGTGAGCCGGCCCTTCGAGACGAGGTCGCTCGGCTCCGCCGCCTGGGCTCAGTTCTGCTGCGTCTCACCGAACCAGCCCGCGAGCCCCATCCTGGCCTGCGCGAGGTGCTGAAGCGCCTGGACGAGTGGGGCAGCGGGGTCCACTACCCTCTGGCACTCCACATCCTCGATCGGGTCGAGCAGGGCGCGACCGAGCCTGACGAGGCCGTCCAGGCTCTCTCCTATGTCGAGAGCTTCCTTGTGCGGCGCATGATCTGCTATGTCCGGACGAACAACCTCAACCGCGTGCTCGCCTCAGCTCCTTCCGAGCTCGAACAGGACCGGCCGCTGGCCGAGGCCGTCCGCCGGTACCTTTCAGGGCCGCGTCGCTATTGGCCGACCGATGCCCAGCTGCGGGACGCCGTGCGTACGCAGCCGTTTTACTGGCGGGGAAAGCATGAGCAGCGGTTCTTCGTCTTGCGACGCCTTGAGGAGAGCTACGCGGCCGCGGAACCTGTGGACTTCGCGCGAGCCCGTCTCACCATCGAGCACGTCCTGCCGCAGGCGCCGCCGCCTGAATGGCTCGAGCTGCTCGCGGAGGAGGTCGCCGACGAGGAAGGTCCTGAGGAGCTGCATGAGCTCCTCCTACACACTCTGGGCAACCTCACTCTGACCGGCGAGAACGGGCGGCTCTCGAATCATCTGTTCCAGCGCAAGCAGCAGATCCTTGATTCCAGTGCCCTGCGCATGAACCGCGAGATCGCGGCGGCCGATCGCTGGGGCAAGGCTGAGATCCTCGCCAGGGCCGAGCGCCTCGCCGACCGCGCCGCGGAACTCTGGCCCGGTCCCCTGCCTGCTGGCTTCGAGGAGACCGACGAACGCAGCGAATGGACCCTGCTCCGTCAGATCCTGGCAGGGATGCCAGCCGGATATTGGACGACGTATGGGGACGTTGCCGCAGTCATCGGCACCCACCCCCGGCCGCTCGGAACGTACCTGGCCACACGGCGAGGCATTCCTAATCCACACCGGGTTCTGACCGCCTCCGGTGTCCCGTCCCCAGAGTTCGCCTGGCTCGACGGGCGCACCGAGACGCAGCGGGAGGTGCTCGAACGCGAGGGAGTCCGCTTCCAGGGTGCCCGGGCGGACCTCGCACAGCGGCTGTACCCGGTGGATCTGGCCGGGCTCGCGGGGATGGAGGCGCCCGAAGCGGCGGCACCTTCCACGACTCCCTCGACCACCGACCGAGGCGAGGCTGCCGATCGTCCTGCCCGATTCCGGTCGCTGCTGATTGAGCATCAGCCTGATGTCGCAGACGGGGTGTTCGCGTTGCTGTCCGCATGGGAGGCGGATGGTGGCTGGCTGAGCTACGGATCGACCGAGGAGACGAGCTGCTTCCCGATGCTTCGTAAGGGAGGTGGCGCCCAGGGTGAGATCTGGCCAGTCGCGATCTATCCCCGCTCCGGCCGGGTCGAGGTGGTGTTCGAGCATCTCAGCCGCCGGGACCCGTTCACTCGGCCCGAGCTCCTGATAGGGCTGCTCGACCGAATCAACACAGTACCGGGCGTACACCTGAACGTCGATGTCGGAGAGTTCCGCCGCCGCCGTCCCAGCTTCCCGATCGACTTCCTGACCGGCGCCGGCCTCGAACGCTTTCGAGACGCCCTCACTTGGTTCTCAAAGGAGGTTCGAAGGGGGCAGGGTTGAGAGGCCTCCTCTCCCAGCGGTCTCTTGGAACTACCTGGCGAAACTCTGCACCTCATTCACGGGGCGAACAAGCCAGGAGTGCCCGGAAGCACGCCACCCAGTACAGCGAGGCCTACCTCCTGCACGCGGGCCAAATGGCCCCGCCCATGAGCCCGCCTTCGCAGGATGACAAGCCGCCCCCGCGCTGAGGAATCCGCCAGGAGTCCATCGGGGCGGAACCCTCAGTGGGATAGGGATCGGTGTCGCCTCGGTGTTCAGGCGGCGGCGGAGCTGGACGGCGGCCCTTCACCTGCCAATAGGTCGGTGGCGTTGATGGCCTGCTGGGCAGCGTCCTTGGGGAGGAAACGACTGGCCTTGCCATTCCAAGTAATGACAAGTTCGTCGCGGGCACGGGTGGCGGCAACGAAGAGAAGCGATCGGGCACGCTGCTCTTCCTGACGGTAACGCTGGGGGTTGCTCAGGCGATGGGTCTCGATCCGCTGGTGCGGCACCTGTCCGTCGCTGACGCTGGTGAGGAACACCCGCTGGAATTCGAGGCCCTTGAAGCGGTGCATGGTTCCGATCCGTACGCCCTCATGGCTTCGTGGGCCGTCCTTGCCCAGTTGCGTGGCCGGGATGGAGAACGGTAGATGGGCCAGGGTCAGCGCCATCTGAGTTGCCGAAGCGCCGTCGGGGACGCTGATGGCCATCGCCTCGTATGGAGTGCCGTACTGGTCGTGGCGTTCCTTGATGAGGGCGGCCACGGTCCGCATCTCGGTCTGCCAGTCGGGTGCCCGGTAGAGCTGCGGGGCTAGGCCGGAGAGCACCGAGCGGTAGCCGTCGAGTGTGTCGATGCCGTCGTCGAGGTCGTCGAAGGTCTCGCCGGTGATCAGGCCGTGGGCGCTGCCGAGGATCTGACGGGTGGTGCGGTAGTTCAGCGTCAGGCGGCGTGAGGCACGGCCTGGGGTCTTGATGCCGAGCTGGCCCAGGACGACCTGGTGTGCGTAGATGCGCTGGTGCGCGTCGCCGACCAGGAAGATGTCGTTCGATCCGGGCCGGACCATGGCGCGCAGCATCCGCCAGTGGGAGGAGGAGAGGTCCTGGGCCTCGTCGATGACAATGTGCTGGTAACGGGGCTTGAGCCACATTCCGCTGCCGGCCTCGCGGTGGACGAGGTCCAGGCCGCCGTGTTCCTCCTTGTACTGCGCCTGGGTCTCGACGCGGGACATCCGGTGTTCCTCCGTGCGGGCGGCCTGGTCGGCGATCTGCGCGTAGGTGGTCTGGAGCGGCGGTTCGGCGAGCTTGGTCTGGTACGCCTCGACCAGGGCCCAGACGCGTGCGCGCTGGGAGCGCTGGAATTGGCCGCGCCCCTTGCGTGGGGCACGCATGTACTGGGCGCAGGTGCCGCAACCCTGGGCGAGGATGACGTGCTTCCACTCCGAGTCGAGGAACTCCACGTCGAACTCGTACTCGCCTGCCTCGGTGCACACGGTGTGCCACAGATTCAGTGCCGTCTCGTCATCGATCGGCCGCCCCAGTCGCAGGCTCGGCTGCTCCTCGACGACCTCGCGGGCGAGCTGGTCGACGGACTTGATGTCGACGCGCCGCAGCAGTTCGGGGCCGCCGAGAAGCTGGAGGCGGTGCCGTAGGTCAGCGGCGAGGTTGGTGTTGTAAGTGGTCAGCAGAACAGGGCGGGTGTGGCCCGGTTGTAGTTGGTCGACGAGGTGGCGCACACGGTGCAGGGCGACGACGGTCTTGCCGGTGCCAGGGCCTCCGGTGACCTTTGCCGACCCCTTGAAGGTAGCGGTGGCCAAGCGCTGCTGTTCGGGGTGCAGGAACAGCCGCCAGGCGTCGAAGCTGGAGCCGAGCGCGTCGAGGACGGCGCCGTCCTCGGTGCTGACCTGGGAGACAGGGCGACGGGCTGCCTGGGCCCAGTCGTGGGGGTCGACCTGCTCGTCGGCCTTCCACTGGCTGGTGATGTGCTGGCGCACGTTGTCGGGGTCCATACCGCCGTGAAGGGCGAGCAGGACGTCCTTGGTGAGCTCAGGAAGATTGTGAGCGAGCAGGGCGTCGAGCTGATGTGCGTCCGTGAGCTTGCGAAGTGCGGGAAGCAGGGAGGCAATGACGCCGAGGCTGGTGAGCGTGGCGTCGTCGAAGCGCGCGAAGAGTCGTACCGGCAGATTTTGGGTCGGCTGCGACGGCGAGTCCGACTCCTGAGCCGCCGCTGGTTCGGGGCGTTCGGGCAGGGCGACGACGTTGGCACTAACCTCGGCCTGGTCAACGAGCTCGATTCCGCCGGAGACCGGGTTGATGTCGACGGTCAAGCGCGTGAGCTCGTCGTGCGCAAGGGAGCCTTCGCGCAGGGCGAGAACGGTGAAGCGGTTCTCCTCAGTCTCCAGGAGCAGCGCCATGCGGGTGCTGTCGAGCACAGCCGTGCACAGCTGGCCGTTGTCGCCGGCCGCGCGCAACGGGAGCAAGCGCAGCGCACGGTTGGTGCGGTCGGCGCGTAGTCGGCGAACGAAGTCGCCGAGGGCGTCCTTGGCGTCGCGTCCCAGTCGGCGGATGTCCTGGTGGGCCTGGGGTGAGACGGTGACCTGGGCGCTGATCTTGTTCACCGTCCACCTCCGGACGTGGGGGTGGGCTCGGTCGGCTCGCTGAGCAGGGTGAGGAGTTCGTCGATCGTCCAGTCGCCCGGTGCGCGCACGTTCCAGCCCGCGCTGCGGCACTGGTCCATGTAGGCGTGGTCGTCGGCGTCCTCGGCCAGGACTACGCCGATCCTGTGATCGGGCCAGGCGAGCTCGATGGGCCGCTCGACGCCGACGATGTCCAGGCCTGCCCGGGCTACCGGGGCACCCTTGCGATCGGCGAGCAGGCGCGCAAGGGCGCCGACGTCGGGGTCGCCCGTGTAGGACAGTTCCTTGAGGACGATCTGCCACAAGGCACGTTCCAGCTCGGTTTGCGTCTGGTCGGCGGCTGCCGGTCCAGGTTCGGGCTCGGCCGGGGGTGCGAAGGTCAGACCGGTGCCGGGGTTGTTGTCGCGCAACGCGGCCAGTAGCCCGGTGGCCTGGTCCGCAGCTGCAGCGCTGGATACCGCAGCCAGCAGTCCGGCGTCGAAGGCGTCGAGGCCGGAGCGGGCGAGTTGCAAGCCGTCAGCGCGTCCCGTGCCGATCGGGTCGAGGAACTGCAGCAGGTTGCCCCAGCAGAGCCATGCCTTCCAGCGGCGGCGGTGTTCGGCGCGATCGCCGGCCACCGCCTGGGTGCGGTCATCCAGGACGGCCAGGCCGCTCCAGCGCAGTCCCTTCGACCGGTCCGCGATCAAGGTGAGCGGGAGACCGGAGGCGTCGCGGACCGCGATCAGTTTGAGGCCGTTGCCGGTGACGGGTGGCCGGGTCTCGTCGCGCAGTGCGGCCTCTATCCAAGGCGTGGCCGCGGCGGGCTGGGAGTCCACGGCGTCGCCGGGGCGGACCCCGTACAGGAGGCCGCCCACGGCGTGGACGGCGAGGTCCTGCCAACGTGCCAGGTCAGGGTTCCGCAGGAATCCCAGGAGTGAGGGGATGGCTCCGGCGTAGACCAGTTCGTCGAGCTCGAGTGGGTCCCGCCTCGCCTTGCGCCACTGCGCGCGGACCTTGCCACCAGGGCTGGCGTCGCTCGTGGTGTCGTACGGGGGCCAGGCGGCGTCGGCGGCAGGCCCGGCGATCACTGCGGCAAGGGGGTTGACGGGGGCGTCGACGTCGTCGGGGCGGGGCTTCGTCGCGCCGCGGAGGCTCTGTTCCCAGGCCATGACGTCATCCCAGGTGATCTGCCACACCAGGGTGCCGTCCGCGCGCAGTCGGGCGCGCTTCGCGGCGTCGTCCGCGATGCGGTTTGTCTTCGAGGAGGCGTGCCAGCGGTAGCCGTCGAGGTAGATCGCGACCGCTAGCGGCGGGGCTCCGTCGCCCGTCGTGTCGCCGGCCACCGGGCGCAGCAACAGGTCGGGGCGTGTGGCGTGCTCGGGCAAGTACTTCTGGGCTACGAGCTCCCAGTGGACGGACGGGCCCGCCGGGTCGCCTCGGTGCACCGTGAACTGCTTGCCAGCGCGTCCGGTTGGTGTCTCGTCGTGGCTCGGGACGGCGTGGTTGTCAGGATCGGCGAGCCAGCGGTCAAGGGCTTCGATAAAGCGGCGTTCCAGGTCACTCTCAGCCTGGTTGGCGAACCGCTGCCGTGCTTCGCCGGTCCCTTCCTTCCGGACGCTCCAGCGGCTGTGGCCGTCGGGGCCGAGGAGCTCGTCGAGCATCCACAGAGCTTCCTGACGGTCCAGCAGTCGGTAGTCGCGCTGGGGGGCATGGCCGAGCAGGCACAGATGGCAGGCGCGGCGTTGCCCCTCCACACAGGGGCACGCGCGCAGGGCCTGCTGGGCGGCGGCGAGGACAGCTCGGAATTCCTCGCCGTCAGCGTCGGCCAGGCGCTGCAGGTAGCCGGTGCCTCCGGCGAGGGCGTCGTACAGGACGAGGTAGTGGCGGGTCAGGTCGGTATCGCGGTCGGGTTCGGTGCTGGTCGTGGAGCGGATGTGGGCGGGGTCGCCGCCGTAGCGCAGGCCGATGCCCAGATGCAGAGCAGCGGAGAAGGAGGCCAGTCGTTCCTGGACTTGGAGGGTGGCGGCAGGCAGCAAGATGCGCAGGGCCTCGGTGCGGTGCTCGGTGGCAGTGATGACGCGCCGGTCGTCGGGCTGCTGGGGGTGGCTGCGGCTGCGGGTGGGGCACCAGGGGCGATGGTGGGCCAGGTCAGGGCGTCCGGCCAAGGATTCGCTGAGAACTTCCTGTACAGGCGCATTGCCTGGCTCGCGCTCGGTCGCTCCTCCGCACATCGGGCACACGGTGAAGCCCGTGACCGTGACAGGTTGCCCGGCAAACGCGGTGTCGGGTCGGCGCCCATACTTGGCCGGCCCGAGGTTGAAGCGCCGGATGACGGCCTCGCGGACGTGGTCCACACCGAAGGTGGCCTTGGTGTGCCGCCAGGTCTCCTTGATCGCGGCGGGGTCGACGTCGACGGCGGTCGCGATGGTGTAGACGCCGCTGCGGCGGCTGTCGTGGTCGTCGATGATCCGGGCGTCGTCGCGCTTGTCACGGGAGGTGACCTTGCGGGGCACGATCACGGCCTGCAGGGCTGCCCGCCCGCCGATGCCGGTACCGGTGCAACGCGGGCACGTGGAGGTGTTGCTCTCGGCGTCGCGGGTTCGCACATATCCACAGTCCTGGCATACCCGCCAGATCTGTACGCCTTCTGAGGTGCCGCTCTCGGAGCGGCGGGAGCGCGGGCCGAGGTCGAAGCCGTCGATCTCGTGCCGGTAGCCGCGTACGTAGTAGGCGTTGCCGGGCGCGAGTTCGGTGAGCGCGGCCTCGGCGGGGCGCTTATAGGTACGTAGATCGGTGCGCCACCGGGCTTTCGAGGTCGCTTGGTCGTCTTCGGCGTCGGAGTTCCGTTGTTTACGGGCGGGCTCCTTGTGGCTGAGGGTAGCCTCCAAGTGCACGCCGTCTTCGACGAGGCTGTAGTTGGGCAGCAGGCCCTGCTCGACCAGAAAGCTCTGCGCGCTGGCCTGGCCGAGCTCGTCCAGACGGCGGCTGACGCCAGCAGCTTCGCGCTCCAGGTTGCGCTTCTCGCGGGCCTCGTCCTCGACGTTCTCCTGGAGCTTGTCGGCTGCCTCGTTGATCATCGCGCGGCGGTCCAGCAGTTCGGCGCGCTCCGCCTCCCAAGCGTCCTCGGCCTTCGTGAGCGCGACCTGCAGGCCGGCCTCGGCGTATCGGCGCAGGGCCTTGCGGGCGTCGCGGGACACGCCGGCGTCGAGGACGCCGTCGATGTCGGGAAAGAGAGAGAGGAACTCCTCGACCAGGTCCATCCGCCCGGCTACCGCCTTGCCGAAGGTCTTGAGCCAGCCCGTGCGGCCGAACAGCGCGGTGACCCGGTCAGGCAACGGCAGGATGCCCTCGATTCGGCCCCGGGCCGTGAGGTCGACCAGGTGGGCGGTGTACTGGCGACGCAGCAGCTCCACCGCGGAGAGGAAACACCCAGGGGGCAGGATGCGCCCGGCAATGAGCTGGCGCGGATCGGCGAGGTGGTAGAGGGCACGCGGACTGGTGTCTGCGATGCTCACCATCAGCGCGTTGCCGGTCGAACGCCCGGCACGGCCCACCCGCTGGACGTATCCCGCAGTGGACGACGGCAGGGAGGCAAGAATTACCGCCTCCAACTGGCCGATGTCGATCCCGAGTTCCAAGGTCGGCGTGCAGGACAGCACGTTGGGGTCGGTGTGGCGGCCGTTGCCCTGCCGGAAGCCCTTCTCGACGGCTTCGCGCTCCTTGCGGGTCAACACACCGGTGTGCTCGGCGGCGACCACGCTGTAGGGCTCGGACTCCCGATACAGTCGACGGTAGTAGTCGGAGCGGAAGTCCCGCGCCGCGCGCCCCTCTGCGCTGGACGAGGGCATCACCAGTGCGCCCTCGCAGCGCTTAAGGGGGCAAGGCAGTCCCTGCCACACCGGAACCCGGTCCGGGTGAACGGTCTGCGTCCACCCGCACTCGGGGCAGGTCACAGCTGCCTTGGCGGTCTGGCTGTCGTCCAGCGGACGCACCCGGACATGACCAGCCGTCAGCCCGTACACCCCATGGTCGTGGTTCTGGCCGCCCGAACGCCCCTCGCCAGTGCGCCGGTGCGCGAGCGCTTCGATGTCCGTTCCGGCCAGCCGCGGTACCAGGTCGGCCAGGTAGGCGGCAGCCTCGCTGTGGTCCAGTCCGAGGCAGCGGTGGGTGAAGTCGGCGTACCAGCTGTCCTTGGAGTCGGCCCGCTCGAAGTCGGTGCGCCCCGAGCGGGAACCCACCAGCAGGAACGACGGCGCGTCAGAGCCGCGTCCGAAGGCAGGCATGCCCTCGGGGCGGCCGGTCCAGACGGGGTAGCGGGTGCGGCCCTCCTCGTCGACGTAGGTGTGCAGCCAGGCGTGCTGGATGCCACCGCTCTGCCGCAGATGCTCCAGCAGGCCACGGACGTAGCCTTCGAAGCGGCGGTCGCGGTCGATCCCGGCCGGCGGCAGCGGGTGCTTCATCGCCGCAGCGGCCGGGTCGTCGATCCCGTCCAGGACCTGGCGGCGGTCCAGATGCACCTGGAGAAGCGCTTCGGCGGTCTTCGCTGCCCGAGCCGGGTCCTTGACGTAGACCTCGGCGGCGACGGTCCGAGTGAGCTCAAGAGTGCGGCCCATCCGGGAGTACAGTCCGAACTCCAGAAGGGTGTTGAACGCCAAGCGCTCACCGACCAACGTCCAGGTGCTGGCGGGGATGCGCTTCTTCTTGTCCAGCAGCCGTGCCACTCGGTCCACATCGTGCAGATCTGGCGGGACGACGGATGCCAGCAGGTTCTCCTCAGGCACGGCGGCGCGACTCACGAGCGAGGCGATCAACTCGTTGAGCGGTAGGCCGTTCTCGCGGTAGTCGTCCGTGTCCAGCGCACGCCACCGCAGCTGCTCGTGGATCAATGAGCGCAGTGAGAACTTCCAGGCTCGACTAGCCACGAACCCGGCCCGGTGCGCGGCGTCCTGCACCGAGTCGTTGAAGATCAGAGTTCGACGGCGATCCTTGCCCTTTGCATCCTTACTGGGCAGCTCACCACCGGTGAACAACTGGGTCACAACCACGGAGGCCAGCGGAGCGACACCGGCACCCAGGAAGCGAATGCCCTGCGCCTGGCCGCAGGCCGGGCAGCGTTCGTTCTTCGAGTAGTCGTCGGCCTCAGGATTGTCGAACCAGGCGAGGACGTAGACGCCGTTCTCCGGCGCAGTCGCGATCAGCCCGCTGTCCAGCAGAACCTCGTCCGGGTCGATGCGGCGAAGCGCCTCGCCCGTATTCTCCAGGACCAGGACAGTCGCGTCATGGCTGGCGGCTCTGCGCCCCCGGCGCTCACGCTGCTGCAGGATGGCTCGAGCCTGCTCAGCTGCCTCGGCCGGCGTCGCGGACACCAACGCCCGCACCCGTGCCTTGATCGGACCGCCCGCGGCGCTGCGCCGGTAGATCTCATCGGGATCATTGATAAGCGCAGCTGGGTTGCGCTCCGGGGAGATCGCCGCCCACCCGGATCGGCCGCAGTCGCGGCAGTACACGGACGGGAGACGACCTGCGTGGGTGGCTTGGCTCTGGCTTCGCTGCGGTCGGGCGCTTTGGCTGGTGATCGCGGCCTGGTCGGCGTCCGACCAGGAGAACACCGGCTCGGGTGCGATGAACCGCAGCACGCGGGAAAGCGCACGCACCCACAGATGCGTCTCCACCAGCAGGAGCGGGCGCTCGCGGTCGGCGGGCGCGGACGGGTCTCGGGCGACCGAGATGAGCGCGATCAGGCGGGCCAGCGCGGCGGCGGACGTGGTCGGGTCCTGGGCAGCGGTGGTACGCCAGGCGGAGGTGGGATCAAACGCAGCGAGAGCTTCGGCGGACGTCAATGGAGCGTCGACGTCAGCGCGCAACAAGGCATGGACCAGTGGATGCTTCAGTAGGCGGCTGCCCAGCTCACGCTGGTCGGTGGTATCGCAGCCGACGACGGCCTCGGCGATCCGGTCCAGCGCGTGCGGCGCGCGGGCAGGGTCGGGGAGCGCGGCCAGAACAGCAGGGGTCGGCTGAGGGAGCGTCAGGTCGAGCTGAGACAGGAAGGAATTGAGGTCGCGCCGATCCTCCCCGACCACGGCGTCGTCGGGGAACCTCACGCCGAAGACCTGCGAGGCGACGTCCAGCATCGGACGGGCCGACGTGACGCCCCTGGGCAAGACGGTTCCCGTGTCGGGTGAAGCCGGCTTGGCGGCGGCTGGGGTCTCGCCCAAGGTTGCCGACGTCGCTACCGGGCAGATCCCGCCCAACGGGCGCCCCGGCTCGGAGGCTCCCACGGCGGCGGCCAGTCGCCGCAGCAGCATCGCCACGTCCGTGCCCTGGGCACCGTCGTAGGTGTGGAACTCGTCGATCACGATGTAGGCGAGGTCTGCGTCGAGCCACAGCGGGGCGTCATGCTGACGCTGCAACAGCAGGTCCAGCATCTTGTAGTTGGTGATCAGGACGTCCGGCGGATTGCGCCGGATTTCCTGCCGGTCCACCATGACTCGCTTGTACGGTGAGGCGGCACGCGAGGCGCCCGCCTCACCGATGTAGAGCCCTGCGGTGACCTCCGCCAGACGCGGATCCTCCAGCAGATCGCCGAGCCGGTCCGCCTGGTCACCGGCCAAGGCGTTCATCGGGTAGAGCAGGATCGCCTTGATCCCGCCGCGGCCCTGCAACCGGGCACGGCGGCAGTGATCCAGAACGGGCACGAGGAACGACTCCGTCTTGCCCGAGCCGGTGCCAGTGGTCACCAGGGTCGGCAAGGGAGTGTGGCCACCCTTGGTCGTCAGCCGCGCGAACGCCTCCGCCTGGTGCGCGTACGGCCAGAAGCCGTCCTGCCACCAGTCGAGGTGCTCCTGCCAGCCGGCGTCAGCCGAGCGGAACGGACGGCGGATACGCAGGTACGGGCCACGGAACAGCCCGTCGGCGGGGTCGGTGAGGAGCTCTGTCAGTGCGTCCTGCGTGTCCGGCTCGGCCAACGCGAACGTCGTCGTCAGATACTCGACGGTCGTATCGCGCAGCGCCTGCGCAGCGAGTGTGGGCCTCATGACGCGGAACCGCCCCCCGTGGTCTGTGAGCGCTCGGATGGCGATGTCTCGGATGCCCAATGTTCATCGCTCGGATCGAAGGTATCGGCTGCCGCTGACAGGCCCGGCTTCGAGCCTCCCGGTACCCAGCCTGCGGCCTGCAGGCGGCTGGCGAACTCGGCGTGTGCGGTGCGCATCTCCACCTCGCGATTGGCGCGGTAGAGAGGGCCGGCGTAGCCGGTGGGGACGTTCGCCGCGAACGGGAAGTCCGGGTGGGAGCTGAGCTGCTTCCAGGCGTCCTTGGGCTGGCCATAGCCGTGGACCTCAGAGTCCTCCGCGATTCGGCGGCCTGCGGCGTCGAACCACATGTTGTCCTCGCGCGGGACTAGGACAGGGAACCGTGAGCGATACATCGCGACCAGTTCGTCAGCACCGATACCCAGCCAGACAGACACCAGGGCATCAAGTTCAATGAGGGCAGCCCGGCGTTCACGTTCACTACGCAGTGGTGTGGTGGCAGTCCAGTCGGGGGTGATGCTGCCTGCAAGATCCCCAATTCCCGGCCAAGAGGCTGCCCAGGTGTCCTGCTGCCATGAGCCTGTATAGAGCTCACGCCACAGCGAGGAGAACGCACTCGTCTGACAATTTAGACGGAGAGTACGCAGTAGCAGGGAATCGGCCAACGGATGCCCGCCTGTCGGGCCTGGCAGTGTCTTAGCCTGGTTGATCCGGAGGTCACGCAGACCAGTCACACGGATGTAGTAGTCGAGTGGCAACGCCGCCATGAAGCCAGCGGCCAGGACCGTACCTCGGAGGCTGGACGCAGACATGGTGTTGACCAGGTCGACATGTACTGGCCCGGAAGGCACGAGGGCCGAGACGAGACTGCGTTCAGTGTTCAAGGGGATCCGACGTCTCCAACCAACACGAACAAACTCGGAGTACGGACGCCTGCTAGCTTCACTAAGCAGCGCCGTCGCGAGAATCCGCCGATCCTCCGCATCGAGATCAGGGTGGGCCACGGCTACATCTGACTCAGCTGCGGCCACCGCAGCCGCGTTGGACTGAAGTTGAGCAAACCGGTCGTAGTCAACCCAACGCTCCTGGGCCGCAACGAACCTCGAGGTCTGGCCTGCTGGCCGATAGTTGGTTCGTGGCACAGCATCGGTGGCGAGGTTGAAGTGGTCCCACGGGTCGTAGTCCCGCATGCTCTTCGAACCACCGGGGGGCGGCTGCTTCCCATAGGGTGTCGCAATGGTGATCGTCGGAGCCTGCAGGATTACATCTCTCCAGCTCTCAACGGGACCCGGATTCCAGGTGAAGTAGCCTGCCGTCCGGTCGTTCTTCTCATGGAACCCGGGGCTGATGCGCGGGCCAAGTGCACGAAGCCGGTGCGGCCACGCTGCCAGGGCGGCGATGGCTGACTCCTCGGCACCAGTGACCGGGAAGAGCAGCTTAGCCTCCTGGGCGGGCGGCGGCTTCTCGTCACCGGCCAGCTTCAACCAGTCCGCCAGCGTTGCGGGGGTCACAGTGATGATGCGGTCTCGATGGGGGCGCAGGTCCCAGGCACCGTCGTGCTTAATACCTGGAAGTGGGCCGCGCCCGTCGTGGCGCATCGAGCGGAGAAGCACCTGGGGATGCAGCAACCAACTCATGTGCTGAAATCTGATGTCCTGAGACCGGCCATAAACGTTGATACTGAAGTGGCTACTGTTTCCCACTGGGTTGGCGAAAAGTAGCAGCTCGTTCGTGAAGTCCGCATGGAACCGCAAGTGCCCGTACGCCGCCCTCCGCAACGCGGCCTCCTTCGCCCCTGTCAGGTGCGTGGAGGGGTGCAGCAGCCCAGCGATGCCTCGCTCCCCGATGGCGCGCCACGACTGCAGCATAAACGCCCGATACAAGTCCGGTTGCGTTCCTACCAGCTCCGGGAAGGCATCCACCGATCCCAGGAAGCCCGACATTGCCGCCGAGTTCGCGAGCTCCCCAAGGAATGCTGACCGAGCCTTCGAGCCAGCGAGGACGGCTGCTTTGCGCTCTGCCCACGCCTCATTGCTCGGCTTCTCCCCAAGCTCGAACCATGGCTCGAACTCCGCAAGGACGCCGCTCTCCTTCCACTCCTGCTTGACCCACGGCGGATTCCCCACCATGAGGTCGAATCCGCCCTCCGCAAAAACATGGGCGAAGTCCAGCTCCCAGTGGAAGAATCCGCACTCGCGTGCGATCCGGTAAGCCGTCCCGTACCAAGGGAACAGGTCGCCCAGGTCGTACGGTTCCTCCCATGCCGTTGCGTCGATCATCTGCGCGTCGAGGTTCCGTTCCGCCTCGTCCAGCTGTTCCAGGTCGGTAACCTCGGCGACCTCGAAGAACGACACCTTCTGCTTCCCCGAGTCGACGTCCACACGCCCCACTACGGCCTCGGCGAACTCGATCCAATCGTCGAGGGACTTCAGTGCGGTCTTGCGTCCCGGGTAACCCTTCTTGATCTTCGTCAGATCGATGTCACCCTGGAAGTACCGTGCACGGTCGGTGCCGTTCAGCAGCCCGACTTCCTCCAACGGCCAGAACCACAGCGAGCACCAGGCGTCCATCACCTGTCGCAATCGCCAGTACGGGCTTCCCTCGGCGTGCAGTGCCGCCAGCACCGCGTCGCGGTCCATGGCCAGTCCACCGGCGGCGACACGCGTCTTCGCGAGCACGTCGGCACTCGCGCCCCACACACCCACCGCGCGAGCGATCTCCTGTTCCGACAGCTGCAGCCGCTTGACGACCAACTGCCAGAGGTACTCGACCCGCTGGGCAAGCGCCATCAGCCGGCCGACCTGCGCGCTCTGCTCGCTCTCCTCCTGCCTTACCTCTGTCCGCTGGACGCGCTTGGCCGCGGCCATCCCCCGCCCGCCGCTTGCCGACCCGCTGAGGTTCAGGGCGCCCTGCTGCCACGTATCGAACCCAAGGTCCAGCGCCCCCTGCCCGTGCTCGTCCTCGAACGGCAGCGCCACGTCAGCCATGACGGTCGCAGGCGCCGCCTTCCGCGCTGCCGCAGCCTTCTTCGCCGCGCCCCCACCCTTCGGCGCACGGCGAAGCCCCGCCCGCCATTTCGTCATCGCCTCGATGATCTCGGGTTCGAGCCACTCGGCCTCGACCCCGGCCACCACACTCGTCTCGGTCTGGTCGGCCGCGCCCTTCTTCGGCTTGCGCACCGACACGTCGTCGACCACCGACCCCCACCCCAGCGCAGGCAGCAGGAACTGGTGCACCGCCTGCCCAGGCAGTGGCTGCCCAAGCGGTACCTCCTTCGGCGCGGCCTGTCCCTTACTCCTGAGCCATCCGCCCTCATGCAGGGCGTTTCCCGGATACACCTTCCGTGACGCGCCGATGAGCGAATTGCCCCGGTGCAGGTGCAGCCCGTACCAGGGGGCCTTCATCCCCGGGTACATGGTGTTGAGCCACAGCGAGATCTCCGCCAGCTCCACCGCCGTGTCGTTGAGGTCAACCCCGTAGGCGTTGTGCAGGGCGATGTACGCCTTGGCCTTCTGGAACTCCCGCTGGTACTCCTCGGGGTCGATCTGCACGCCCCGCTCGCGCTCGGCCAGGCGCAGGTATAGCTCGGCGAGCTGGTTCACCGCCTCGTTGAGGAACGCGCCCGACCCCAGCGCCGGCTCGCACACCCGCCAACGCAGCACGTCCGCCGCGTTCACCCATGCCTTCTCCGGCTCCTTCGGGTCGACCTTCCCCTCCGGGTCCAGTCGGAACCGCAGGGCCTGCTCGACGGTGGCCTGGGTCAGGGACTCGGGTGTGTAGTACGAGGCGCTGGTCTGCCGGTCGCGGCCCGCGAGCCGATAGACATACGTGCCCACCGGGTACGTCGCGGACTCCTCCTCGCGGGTCTCCTTGTTGACCGTCCGCTTCACGAAGACGCTGTCGCCTGGCGTGTCCGGGTAGCGCCCGGAGGCGACCTGACTGCCCGTGATCAGCCAGGACCCAGCCTCCGGGTCGCCGCCCTTGGCGACCTCGTACTTCACCTCGTCCATGATGAACCCGGTGTAGGACATCAGGCCCTCGTACACGGCACCGAGGTGGTTGATGCTCAGATTGGCGTAGGAAATGAAGCCGCCCCTGCCGTATCGGCCCTTGCCCTCGATCAGGGTGAGGTGGCGCAACACCTTGTGCAGGACATCGTTGCGCAACCGCAGGTCCAACATCTCAGGGCTGTCGCCGGCGCCGTGGCTGGGCGCGGAGAGCTTCTGCCCGACGAGCCTTATCGACATGGGGTCGAACAACCGTGAGCGCAGGGCCTCGATCCGCACGCCCTCCTGGCCGTCGTCACCGCTGATTTCCGCGGCTTCCTCCATATCCATCGCGTCACGCGTGGAGACGGTCTCGGCCACGGGGTGGCCCGTGAAGACCTTGTCGAAGAGCAGCGCCAGCGAGTCGTGGAAGTGGTGTCCGCGCCGGGCTCGGCTGTCCGTCAACTTCTCCGGGATCACCAGTTCCCGCAGGCGGCTGACGCTGTATCCGGTGACGTACTCCTCGCTCTTCATCGGCAGGATGTCGAGCTCCGGCCGGGCCTCTGCGTACAGCAGGAACAGGATCCGGTACAGGTACCGGAGCGACTCCGTCGTCAGCAGCTTGGGCAGGTCGCCAGGCTCCTTGAGGACATCGGGCAGCCACGCGGCAAGGTCCTCGACCCGTACCTTCTGCTCCCGGACGAGGTTCAGCACCTCGTTGGCGATGAGCTGGACCGAAGCCTGCAGACCCTTGCGCAGGTCGCCGGTGACACCGACCGAGTGATCACGGGATTCCGCGACGAAGCGGGCGATGTCGTCCTCTTTGCCGTCCTCCTTGGGACGCAAGGAGTCTGCTCCGAAGAGCGCGGCGATGACGTCGAGCTCCCCGGCGTTGGCGCCCTTGGCACCCTTGCGGGGCAGCGCGACGTCAAGGCTGACAGCGAGGTACCGGCCCCGGGCGAAGTGCTCCCGGTCGGCGAGGATCATCACACCGCCGAAGAGCAGCAAGGCATAGCGCGGCGGATTGTCCGCGCTGAGCAGCCAGGCGGCAAGGTCGGTGACGGTCGTCAGGGTCTTGCCGGAGCCGACGCGGACTGGGGCAGGCAGTCGGCCCGCCGCCCCGCCGCTCCCATCCTCCCCGCCACCGCGCACCTGATCCACGGAAGTGGCGAAGCCGCCAGTGAGTACAACGAGTTGATCCTCGCTGAGGGCGACGGGCACTGCCACGATCCCGGCTGGACTGTGGACGATGCGCAGGCCGGGAGCAGGGTTGTAGCCCAGGGCACGCAGCAGCCGGTCGTGCCAACCAGCCAGGGCCGTACGCCATTCACCCTCGGGGCTGCTGTCGCTCGCCCAGGCGGCGCCGGACTCGCGGTTCGCATGCGCGACGGCGGCGGCCAGTTCGTCGTGTTCCAGGGATCGCTGCGACTTCAGCGCCTCTGCGCCGGCCTGCTGGACGGCGACTGCAAACACGTCCTCGGTGGCGTTGAACTTGTCCGCAGCGTCGCGAAGTGCGGCGCGAGCGGTGAGATAGGGCGCAGACAGGTTGCGCAGGCCCTGCCGTGGGGTGTCCTCCCCCGCGCGTTCCTTGGCAGTCCATTGCTTGAGGGGACCGTTCTTGAGCTGCGTGGGCAGGATCTCGTCGAGGTAGAAGGCGGGGAAGTACTCGCCCTCGTTGACCAGGGAGTCGTACGTCACGCCTGTTCCTCCTGCCCGCTACCGCGGTTGCTCATAACATCGTTGGCGCTCATGCGCTGGGCTCCAGGACGGCCAGGACGCGCACCATCGGCTTGCCCGCAGTCCTGAGCTTCTCAGCGCGCTTGCGCAGCAGCTCAGCGGTCTCGTCGCGTGCGCTACGCGTGAGGGCGCCGAGCCCGGGCAGGGTCTGCTGCCAGCGCCCGATCTTCTTCTCGTACTCGTGCAGCGGGGCATCCACCAGCTCGTCGCTGAGTTTGCGCAGCTCGTGCAGCTCACGGCGGGTTGCGGCGACGGCCGCTGGGAGCAGCTCGGTAAGCGCGTCGCGATCACCCGGAGCAAAGTGGTCGTCCATGCCGGGCCCAACGCCGAGCTCGGCGAGAAGTTCGCGCGTCAACGGGCGGATTCGTGGATGGTCCTGTGTCAGCAGGTCGACGGCGAGCCAGGCGACCACAGTTGGGCGCCCTTCCGAGTTGGACCACAGTCCCTGGGTCAGGAAGACCGGCTCCGGCACCCTCTTGGCGTCCACCTGCAGTACCGGGGCACTCTGGCGGCCAATCTGGACCAGCACCTTGTCGGTGATCCACTCCAGGACCGGGTGCAGCTCACCGACGTAGTGGGAGTCCGGCCACAGGGAATTGGAATGGGAGTCCTCGCGGGCACGGCGCAACGAGTCGGCGGCGTCCGCAGCGTCGAAGGTGAGATTCAGGCGCCGGTCGATGCCCTGATCGCGGCGGTAGGAGTCGGGTAGAACGGATAGGCGGTCGGCCAGGTCCTCGGGAGTGTCGAAGCTCAGGTCGTTACCCTCGACGACAGTCTTCAGCCGGAACGATTCCAGGTCCTCGAGCTCATCGAGCCCAGCCAGGACGTAGTCGCGCCGGGTGGAGAAGAGACGCAGTTCCTCTGCCAGGACCGGCGGAGCGGGGAGGTCGTCCGCCGGCGCTTCCTCAGGTTCGGCTTCGCCTCCGGCGTCAAGCATGTCGAGGAAGTCCATCCCGATCGGGCCATCGTCGTACTCGGCCATCAGCGCCTGCTCGACTAGCGGTTCGCCATCCTGAGAGGCCGTGTGGGCCTCCAGGTCGCGAACCGCGTCCTGGGGGCGGCGGCCGGCAAGGAGCGACTCCATCAGCCGCTTCTCTTCCTTGTCGGCATCATGTTCCTGACTGACAGCCTCCACCGTGCCGAGCACCTGGTGAACCACCGCCTCACGGTCGAGAACCCGCTGCGCGACATCCCGGTCGTCCAGCGCACCCTCAACGCCGGAAGCGAGGATCATCGCGCGGAACTCCGGCGGGTGCTGCTGTCCATAGCGGTCAATGCGGCCGTTGCGCTGTTCGACCCGGATCAGGCTCCACGGCAGGTCCCAATGGATCAGGTGGTGGCACTGGCGGTGCAAGTTCACGCCTTCGGACGCCCCGTCACCGGTCAACAGCAGCCGCACATCACTGCCGGCCCGAGCGAACTCGTCCACGTACTCCTGCTGCTCGGTGTCCGACACAAGGCTATGCAGAACCTTGACCGCGTTCCTGCCGCTCTCGTCCGTCTTCCAGCCGAGCAACGGCGGAAGGATCACCCCGAGCCAATCGAGGGTCTCTCGGCGCTCGGAGAACACCACCGCCCTCGTCCCGCTGCCAGGCCTGACGCCGATCTCGCGCAACTCCTCCACCAGCCCGGCGAGTTTCGCTGCCCCATGCTGTCCCTCGGTGCTGACGGCCTGCTCGATGCCACGGGCCAGATCAGCCAGGCGCAGCAGGGAGGCCACCTCCGGGGTGGACGCCGGCGGGTCCACGAGCGGCGGGTCGGTGACGTGCTTATGGTCATGCGGCAGCTGGTGGCCCAGCTTCCCCAGTCGTTCCCGTGCAGTCGCGAACAGCGCACGGTGCGAAGACAGGAACGATTTCAACAGCACATACGGAAACAGTCTGTTCTCGTCGCTGCGCGACTCCGTTCCTTCTCCGCCACGCTCCCCAGGGCGTCGCAGCCAGAACGAAGCGAGCTCGGCGAAGACCTGCTCCTCCAGATCAGTCGCATTCCGCTCCACCGGGTACGAGCCTCCCCGGGGCGCCCACTTCACCACCTCGACGGTCTTCCCGTCCCGCACCTCGGTCTTCGTTGCGAGTACCTGCGAGACCTCGCGGCTGGTCTTGGTGCGGCGGATGTAGAGGTGCCTCAGTTCGTCCGGCTGGGGGTCGTTCACGTCCTTGATGGCCATCGGATCGAGCAGCCGGACGAGGCCGGCGAAGGACCGCATCTTGCCGTTGTGGGGCGTGGCGCTGGCCAGGATCAGCGCGTCGGTGCGCTCCGCCAGGAGGTTTGCCAGCGCCCGGCGGTCGCTGCTCTCCCCGATGAGGTTGTGCGACTCGTCAATGACAACTGCGTCCCAGTGGACGTTCTCCAGCCATGGCTTATAGCGCTTCGGATTCTTGATCGTGTCCATGGAGACGATCACGCGCTTGTAGTAGGTGAAGGGGTTGCGCCCCGCCGGGACACGCCGTTCGATGCGGGCGATGCCAACGCTGTCCAGCCGCACCAGCGGAAGCGCGAACCGTGTCCACATCTCGTGCTGGAACTGCTCCAACACCGGGGCCGGCGTTACCACGAGGATCCGCTCACCACGCCCACGCCGCACCAGCTCACCGAGCAGCACCCCGATCTCCAGGGTCTTGCCGAGCCCCACCACGTCGCCGATCAGCAAGCGTGGCCGAAGCGGGTTGGCCAGTGCCTTCTCAGCGGGGCGCAGCTGGTAGTCCATGCGGTCGAGCAGGAATCCATCGGTCAGTGCCAAGCCCTTCTCGGACTGTGGCAGGGGCGTCCTGCGCATGACTGCCTCCAGGAAGAGGCGGCTGCGCCGAAACTCCTTCGAGGTATCGGGCACCAGCCGGGTGTCCTCAGGACGCAGCACCCGGGGCTGGTCCAGGGAGGTGAGGAAGCGGGCCTCGTGCCCTCGGACCAGGTCGGAGGCACCGGTCGCCTTGATCAGGTACTCGCCTTCCCTGGGCTCGCTGATGCTCTGGACCAGCCAGTCCTCGTCGCGCACCTCGATAACGGTGCCGACGGCGATCCCGAGCGGTGCGGCTGCGCCGACGTGGTCGGGTGAGGCGGCTGCTGCGTCGGGCATCGCGTGGTGACCTCTCGAAAAACGATCGCGCCGCTGTATGGGCGCTGAGCTGGCGGAATGGTCTTCTGTTAGCACCCTAGGCCCCGACTGTCCGGGGAGAAGGGCGAGTGGTGACTTCGGTCCCATCGGCCACCGGGTATCCGTCGGCGGCTGGAGCGTGCGCCTACAGTTTGCGGCTACGGGCGTACGCCTCCCGGAGGTACTTGGCGACGCGTAGCGCGGCCGCAGGTGCGACCCGCGGCGGCGCCTGAGCGCCGGCGCTGGCTTGCGGCGGTTCGATCGGAAGGATCATGGTCGTCCTGCCTGACGGTGCATCCGCAGGCGTCAGCTGCACCGTGACCACGTTCGCCGGATCGATCAACGTGGGCGAGTAGCCCTCTTCGGGCTCCTGCGCCGGTTCGGGCGCTACCACTTCGAGCTCATCAGAGGCGAAGAGCTGCGCGAAGAGATCATCACCACCGACCCAGGGCGCGTCGGGCGCAGCTCCGGCGTCCACCGCCTGCTGCGCCGCCGCCTGCACCTCAGCATTCGCGGCACCAGCAAGCGCCGAAGGCGGCAGCTCCGGCGCGAGCCCCGCCCCCTCCACCACCTCTCGCAATTGCGCGTCAGCGTCCTCGGGTGTCAGCCCGTGCTGAATGAGGAGCTCGTGCAAACCCTGCTCAACCCCGTCGAGCGACGGACGCTGCTCCGGAATATGCACAATGATCTTGGCCAGCAGCGGTACGAACGTGTTGTCGACATCGTCCCAGACCGGCGACACCGGCACAGGGCCGTGCGGATAAGGGGGATGGCCTGTCGCCGCAAAGAACAGCGTGGCGCCAAGCGCGTACACGTCGGCCGGTTCCTTGACTCGCTTCAGGTCAGTCGCCTGCTCCAACGGCATATAGCCGGCAGAGCCGAACCCCAACCCGGTCTTGGTCACAGCCTGGCTTGTACGGCGGTCGACCAGTACCGCCAGGCCGAAGTCGAGGACGACGGGGCCGGTGGGGCCGAGGACGACGTTGGCCGGCTTCAAGTCCCGATGCAGCAGCTTCGCCCCATGGATCGCACGCAGCGCATCCACCAGGGCAAGCCCCAGCGCAGCGTAGGGGCCGACCGAGAAGACGCCCTTCTCCTTGATCATGGTGCTGAGGTTCGGACCGTGCACGTAGTCGATCGCCAACCACGGCTGCGATGCCTCCGGGTCGGCAGCAAGCAGCGAAGGCACCCTGTCACTGACGACCGCCCGCACCGCGCCGATCTCCTGCGCGAACCGGGCGCGCTTCTCATCCTCGTCCTGCTGGGTGTTCTGCAGGTACTTCGGGCTGATGACCTTCACGACCGAGAGGGTGTTCTCTCGGTCATCATCGCCCTCAGCCAGGTAGTACCCGGCTTCCAACTCGGGGCCCAGGTTGTCCAACGGCAACCGCCGTGCGAGGTAGGCCCGGCCCATGCCCCCCTCGCCGAGAACGGCCAGCAATTCGAACGGGCCGAGCACCAGGGGGTCCACATCGCTGTCCAACGGCTTCATCAGCGCCCTCGTACCCCCGCCCGACTCGGAACTCGATCCTGAACCCGTAGCCACGTGCAAAGGGCACGGTGCACCCGCTACGGACCCGCAGCACAGCCCACTGATCAGTTTAGAGCGCGTGCACATTAACCCGGCCCGATCCGTCGGAACCCGTCCCACCTCAGTAGCCACAACGGAGCCCACCACGCACGGGCCAACACCGCCAACGACTCCGAGTTGCCTGATCAGACGGCCTAGCTCGGCTGCGTTGGGCTCGTTCGGGAGCCGCTGCCTCTGGGACTCTTCAGGGAACTTCAGCCAGTCCGTGGGACTTTCGCCGCCTAACGCGGCGAGCCCTGAAAGCGCGGAAAGGCCTCCGACGCAGGTCAGAGACCCTTTCCGAGGCAAAGACGCAGGTAGGACCGGACAAGTGGCCGGGCAGTGGCCATCCCCGCTGCCCTTGCGCCACGACAAGGGATCGCCGCAGGTCAGACTGCCTCTCTGGGCCATGTGGTCGCAGAGTGAGCGCCCGGATCCGGCCGAGAATGGGCGTGTCCCATTCCTGCTCACATGACCATGGAAGTGATCACGATGCGCGCCATCGTCGATCACGGCCGCGTCTACCGCCGCTGCGGCTGCCGCGACCATGACCACCGCCAGCTCGGCGCCCACTGCCCGCTCCTGGCCACCGATCCCGACCACGGCACCTGGACCTTCGCCGTCGACCTGCCCGCCCCGACCGCCGGCCGACACACCGTACGCCGCAGCGGCTTCCACACCGAGGACGCCGCCCGCGCAGCACTGCGCCGGACGATCGAGGGCCTCACCAGCGGCTTCACCACCGACCCGAACCAAACCGTCGCCGAGTACCTCACCGCCTGGCTGCAGGCCAAGGAACTCCTCCTGAAGCCGACCACCCTAGCTCGCTACCGCGGCTACGTCACCAACGACCTCATCCCTGCCCTCGGCGCCGTCCGCCTGGATGATCTCGGCTACCCGCACATCGCCGGCTTCGTCCACACCCAGCTCGCCCACGGACGCGGGAAGGTCACCGTCCACCGCATCCTCGCCACCCTCTCCAGCGCGCTCGGCGACGCCGTCCGCCGCCACCGCCTGATACACAACCCGGCCCGGCCCACGATCATCCCCAGGCCGGCCGCCGCCGAACGCCACATTTGGACGGTCGCCGAGGCCGCCCGGTTCCTGCGCTACAGCCGCGCCGTCGACCCGCCCTTCGCCGACCTCGTCGAAGTGATCATCGGCACCGGCATGCGCAAGGGCGAAGCCCTCGGCCTGCACTGGAAGGACGTCCACCTCGACGCCCGCATGCTCTACGTCCGATACACCCTCTCCGCGATCGACAACAACCACATCGTCCTCACCACCCCCAAGACCCGCACCAGCCGGAACTGGGTCGCCATCTCACCCCGCGTCGCCAACGCCCTGCGCAACCGCGCCGACGACAAAGGACCCGAAGCCAGCCAACAGGAGCGCGGCGGCTTCGTCTTCCACCGCCCCGACGGAAGACCCCTCCACCCCCAATACGTCCTCAACCACTTCCACGACCTCTGCCGAAAGGCCGGGGTCTCCCGCACCGGCATTCACGACCTGCGCCACCTCGCCGCGACCATCTCCATCACCGCCGGCGTCCCGCTCACCGTCGTATCCAAGACTCTGCGCCATTCGACGCTGTCCACCACCGCCAACATCTACAGCCACCTCACCCCCCAAGCGGCCCGCGAAGCCGTCAACACCATCGACACCGCGCTCACCCGAATCGACCAGGAGGCGATGATCCCGCGGCCTTTCATTCCCACGCCGCGACCACCCGACGACCACAATCCAGGACAGCACAACCGCCTGACCTTGATTAAGTAACGAACAGCAACGGCGACTTATCCAAGCAGTGCGGGAGACGGGACTTTTTGCTGCGACCACACTGCGACCACCAGCCGACGGAACATCAAAAAGGCCGCTCCCGCCAGAAGCGGAAACGGCCTACGACCTGCGGTTAAGCAAGTCGGGACGACAGGATTTGAACCTGCGACCCCTTGACCCCCAGTCAAGTGCGCTACCAAGCTGCGCCACGTCCCGTGGTCTCGGTGCCCCGGCGGAGCCTGGGGGGCTCTGCTGTGGGCTTCTCGACCTTGTCTCCGGTGTCCCGGCGACGTGGAAAACAATACAGCACGTCGGGGGGTGCTCGCTGCCAGGTTTGGCGGGGCGTGGGGTCAGGGGGTGGGGTGGCGGGCGTCGTAGCGGAGGAAGGCGGGGCGGCGGGCGGCGAGGAGGACGATGGCGGCGACGCAGGCGAGGCCGCCGCTGATGACGGAGGCGGCGGGGCTGGTGAGGGAGGCGACGGCGCCGGACTCGAAGTCGCCGAGGCGGGGGCCGCCGGCGACGACGACGACGAAGATGCCCTGGAGGCGGCCGCGCATCTCGTCGGGGGCGGCGACCTGCATCATGGTGTTGCGGAAGATCATGCTGACGGTGTCGGCGCAGCCGGCGACGGCGAGGAAGAGGAGTCCGAGCCAGAGGTTGCGGACCAGGCCGAAGGCGGCGATCGCGAGCCCCCAGGCGGCGACGGAGGCCAGGACGGCGACACCCTGGCGGTTGATCCGGCCCACCCAGCCGGAGAAGAGGGCACCGATCAGGGCGCCGACGGCGGGGGCGGAGACCAGGAGGCCGACGGTGCGGGCGTCGCCGCCGTAGAAGGTGACCGCGATGGCCGGGAAGAGGGCGCGCGGCATGCCGAAGATCATCGCGGCCAGGTCGGCGAGGAAGCTGGTGCGCAGGTTGGGCTGCTCGCGCAGGAAGCGCAGACCGTCGAGGACGGAGGCGCGGCCCTTGCGTTCGCCGAGCGGGAGCATGGCGGGCAGGCGCCACATCGCGTAGAGGGTGGCGGCGAAGGCGACGGTGTCGACCAGGTAGGCGGCCTGGGCGCCGTACACGCCGATGAGGACGCCGCCGAGCATGGGGCCGACGGTGAGGCCGAGGTTCATGCTGATGGTGTTCAGGGCGTTGGCGGCGGGGAGCTGGTGGCTCGGGACGAGGCGCGGGATCATCGCCGAGCGGGCGGGCGAGCTGAGCGCGAAGAAGCCGGCCTGGGCGGCCACGGCGGCGTAGAGGACGGCGACCAGGCCGAGTCCGGCGAGTGCCTGGGCTGCGAGGACGGCGGAGACGGCGGCGAGACCGGCGGACCCGATCAGTCCGAGGCGGCGGCGGTCCGCGGTGTCGGCGATGGCGCCGCCGTAGAGGCCGAAGGCGATCAGCGGGAAGAGGGAGAAGAGCCCGACCAGGCCGGTGGCAAAGCTGGAGCCAGTCAGGTCGTAGACCTGGACGGAGACGGCGACGGCCGTCATCTGCTGACCGATCGACGAGACGGCCTGGCCGAACCAGACCCGCCGGTAGTCGGCATTGTCGCGCAGCGGGCTGAGGTCGGCGAAGGCCCCGCGAGCGACCCGGCGGTACCACGGCGGCGCGGGGGCGTCGGCCCCGGAGGGGGGAGCCTCGGCCCCGGAGGCGGACGCAGGAGGCTCGAACGAGGCAGGCTTGGCGTCGGACGAAGCGGGCCCGGTCGCCGAATTGGCAGGATGATTGGTCGACACAGTCCCCCATACTCGCCCCGCCCGCCGATCGGCCCGCCACCGGGGCGGCACCGGCAACAGCCTCCGCGGAAGTGCTATCCCGGGGCCGGCCCCAACCCCTGGCCCAACCCGAGCCCCCGGCCCCAGGCCCGGCCCACCCCCGGCCAGCTCTACCGGGTCAGCACCTGCTTCTCCCCCGCCTCGACCGCGAAGTCCAGCCGGTTGCCCGGCGGCGGGAAGGGGCAGATGAAGTGGTCCGAGAAGGCGCACGGCGGCAGGTAGGCGCGGTTGAGGTCGAACACCGTGTGACCGTCCGCGTCCGGGGCGGGCAGGGTGATGAAGCGGAAGCGGTAGGTGTCCGTCCCGCTGGTGGCGTCGGCGATGACGCCGGTGAGGCGGTTGCCCGCGTGGCTGACGGTCAGGGTGCGGTGCTCGCCCGCGACGGTGAAGGCGATCCGGCCGGTGACGGCCAGCGGGCGGTCCTTGCCGTCCGCGTTGGGGACGACGACCTGGTCGTCGCCGCCCTCGAACGGGGTGTAGACCGCCGGGACGGCCCACTCCGGCGAGTAGGGGTACGCGGAAATGCCGGCGAAGGAGGCCCGGCGCGGTGCGGCCGGGTCGAAGACCCGCAGGGCCAGCTCGCCCTCGCGCTCGATCGGGGCGAGGCGCAGCTCGCCCAGCGAGGCGGTGTCGGCGGCCGGGTCGGTGTCCGGTCGGAGCAGCGCCTCACCGTCGACGGGGGCCGGCGCACCGGTGACGGTGATCCCGTCGGCCGCCGCCGCCCGCACCCGGGCGCCCTCCGCGTCGGCCCACCAGAGGCCGGGCAGGCCTGGGACCTCGGTGGGCTCAGGCTCCAGCCAGTGCGTACCGGTGAGCGCCAGCTGGCCGTGCGCCGTGCTCACCGCCGCCGCCCGGTTGTCGCTCCAGTGCTTCCATTCCTCCGCGGCTGTCGCCGTCATCGGCGTACCCTCCCGCTCCGGTCCACGACCCGCAGGCCGTCCCTGTCCGACATCACCATCGACATCAACGCGTCCCGGCAGCGCCTTTACGTGTCCGTCGACCACGTGTCCGTCGACACCTTCACACGCCGGTCGACACCTCCAACGCGTCCGTCATCACCTCAACACCGATCACGGCAGCAGATCATCCCGGCCGAGGATCAACCCTTGAGCGGCCGGAACAGGCCCTCCTGCACCACCGAGACCACCAGCTGCCCGCTGCGGTCGTAGATCTGCCCGCGTGCCAGGCCGCGGGCGCCGTGCGCGATCGGGGATTCCTGCTGGTAGAGCAGCCAGTCGTCGGTCCGGAACGGCTGGTGGAACCACATCGCGTGGTCGAGCGAGGCCATGTCGAAGTGGCGGGTGCCCCAGAGGGGCTCCACAGGGGCGCGGACGGCGTCCAGCAGCGTCATGTCGCTCGCGTAGGTGAGGGCGCAGACGTGGATCAGCGGGTCGTCGGGCAGGGCGCCGTTGGTCCGCAGCCAGACGCCGCTGCGGGCCTCGACGCCGGCCAGCTCCTCCTTGCTCCAGCGCAGCCGGTCGACGTACCGGATGTCGAACGGCTGCCGACGGCTGATGAACGGGGGCAGCTCGCCGAGGCGGGAGCCGACCTCTTCCAGCGCGCTGGGCAGGTCCTCGGGGGCGGCGACCTGGGGCATCGGGTGCTGGTGCTCGATGCCGCCCTCCTCGGGGAGGTGGAAGTCGGCGGTGAGGGCGAAGATCGACCGGCCGCCCTGGATGGCGAGCACCCGGCGGGTGGTGAAGGAGCGGCCGTCCCGGATCCGGTCCACCTGGTAGACGATCGGCACGCCGGGCACGCCGGGGCGCAGGAAATAGGCGTGCAGCGAGTGGACGGGGCGCTCACCGTCCACTGTGCGCCCTGCCGCAACCAGCGCCTGTCCGGCGACCTGGCCGCCGAACGTCCGCTGGAGCGCCTCCTCGGGGCTGCGCCCGCGGAAGATGTTCAGTTCGATCTGCTCAAGGTCCAGCAGTTCGACAAGTTCGTCGACGGGGGTACCCATGCGTGCACTTCCTCTCCGGCCGACCGGCCCGGACGGAGGTCTTCCGCCCGGCTGCCGACGCCCGTGTTCTCGAATTCTCCCGCCCCATCGAATTCTCCAGCGAGCCCGGGCATTCCCCACACCGGGGGCACCCTCCGCCGATTCACTCGAACGAGGTCCCACTCTCTCGAACGCCGACGGCGCCGGGCCGTTCCCGCAACCGCCGGTCAGAGGCCCGACCGGCGGACGGTGATGTTGAGCCGCCCGGTCAGCCCGAGCGCCGGATCCGCCGTGCCGGGCAGCGTGCGCACCACACCGTGGTAGGCGAACCGGGACGGACCGCCGAAGACCAGCAGGTCGCCGCTGTGCAGCTCCAGGTCGGTCCACGGACGGGTGCGGGTCTCGGTGTTGCCGAGCCGGAAGACGCAGGTGTCGCCGAGCGACAGCGACACCACCGGGGCGTCGGTCCGCTCGTCGCGGTCCTGGTGCAGGCCCATCTTCGCGCCGTGCGGGTAGTGGTTGACGATGGCGATGTCCGGCTCGTACCCGGTCGCACCCGCGATGTCGCCGGCTGCCTCGCCGTACGCGTCCGCGACGGCCCGGCGGGCCAGCAGGCCGAGCTCCGGCGGGAACGCCTTGACCGGCGTGCCGTCGGCGGCGGTCCGGCGATAACCGTACGGAAACCAATGCCACCCGAGGCTGACCATCTGCACGGACATCAGGCCGCCGGTCGGCATCCGGACGGTGTGCATCCCGGCCGGCGGGCGGGCCCACTCCCGGCAGGCGGCGACCAGGCGCAGCTGGGCGGCTGCGTCGAGCCAGCCGGGGACGAGCACGGCGCCGGGCGCGGGCTCGGAGCGCTCACGCGACGTGCCCGCACCGGCATCCACGCCTGCACCGGCACCCGCACCGGCATCCATGCCGAAGCCCTCGCCGAACAGCTCGCCCTGGATCACCCCACCATCCTCGCGCACCCCTCCGACAAGCGAGACCCGCAGACGAGCGCCAGCCACCCGAAAGCCCACCCGCCCGAAAGGCAGCGCGAAAGCGGACCGGGGAGGCACCCGGCACCCACCCGGCGCTCGGCACCCGGCACCGGATCGCCGACGGGCCTCGCCGCTCACCGCTCCTCCGGCTCCCCGCCGATCATCCCGATCTCCCGGGCGCAGACCGGCCAGGCCTCCCACCCCTGCATCCGGAGGATCTCCTCGGCGACGGCGGTCTGCTGGCGCCTGCTCGCAAGGTCGGGCCGGTCGGCGTACCGAAGGCCGCCCGCCTCCTCCCAGGTCGGCGGCCAGATCTGCAGCCCGCCGAAGTAGCCGTTGCCGGTGTTGGCCCGCCAGTCGCCGCCGCTCTCGCACTCGGCGAGGTCGTCCCAGACCATGTCCGCGACGGTCGAGGCGGCCCGGGCCTGCCCACCCGGCACCGGGCCGCCGATCAGTAACAGGGCACCGGCGAGGGCGGCGAAGACCCGCACCGGGCCGCCGATCAGTACGAAGGATTCACGGCTGATCCTATGAACGCTGAGAAGGCACAGCAGCCGACCCTAGGCGCACACCTCCCCGGACCTCCCCGACACGCCGGACACGCCGACGGCCGCTCCCCCGCACAGCGGAGAAGCGGCCGGCCGGACAGTACGTCCGAAGTGGAGCGCCACCAGCGAATCGGTCGGCCCGGGGTCAACCAGGCCCGGGGGCCGAGGGACGCAGGGGCCGAGGAACTCGGGGTCACACGGACCCGCGTTCGGTCCGGCCCGAGTTCGGCCCGACCTGGAGCGGCTGGATCAGACGGTCAGGGTCTGGCCCGGGAAGATCAGGTCGGGGTTGCCGCCGACGACCTTGGTGTTGTTGTTGTACAGGGTGTGCCAGTCGATGCCCTTGGCAGCCGCGATGCTGCTCAGGGTGTCACCGGACTTGACGGTGTAGTTGCCACCGGCGACCGGCTGGGCGTCGTTCGAGGTCGCGGCCTTGCCGGACTTCGCGGCGTTGTCGGACTTCCACGACTTGGCGGAGTCCGAGGACTTCGGCGCGGCGGCAGCCTTCGGGGCCTCGGCGGCCTTCGGGGCCTCGGCGGCCTTGGGGGCCGGCGCGGCCTTCGGCGCGGCGGTGGCGGCCGGGGCAGCCGGCTTCGCGGCGGCGGTCGAACCGGCGGAGGTGTCGACGGCGGCGGGGGCGCCACCCTTGGTCAGGCCGGCCTTGACGGAGCAGACGGGCCAGGCGCCGGGGCCCTGCGAGGCGAGGACCTTCTCCGCGATGGAGATCTGCTGCGCCTTGGTGGCCAGGTTGGCCTGCGAGGCGAAGGCGGTGCCGCCGAAGGCGGCCCAGGTGCTGGAGGTGAACTGCAGACCGCCGTAGAACCCGTTGCCGGTGTTGATGGCCCAGTTGCCGCCGCTCTCGCACTGGGCGACAGCGTCCCAGGTGGAGACGGAGGCGGCGGAGGCCGAGGTGGCCGTGACGAGGCCGGCCACCGGCAGGGCCGCGACAGCGGCGCCCGCCACGACCGCCATCCGAACGCGGTTGCGCTTGGTGACGGTGGAGGTGGTGGCAGCGGCGGACTCGTTACGGAAAGTCATGGGGTTCCTCTCGACAGCCCCGGGCGGGCATGCGGAACCAAGCCCTCGAAGGGGGTCGATTTCGCTCGCCGCGTCCGTCGGGCGGCCGTGCACGTGTCGGACGTGCCGCGCCGCCCCTGGCCACCCGCCACGCACCGGGGACCTGTTCGAGCGGTCGCATCGGCGGGCACTGCCGGCGCCGGGGTGAACCGGCGGGCTGTGCGTCGGGGGTGAACCCGGGTGGTGCTCGTTGCACCGCCAATGAAGCTACGAGTCGGCAGCCGGGGATCCAAACAACCGACGGTCTGCCCAGCTCAGCCAGGCGTTACCTCCGGTAACGACCATGCAATCGTGCCCCAAATGTCCGATTTAACCGTCATTTCCTAGATCAAACATCGACGAGCCGTGACTCACCTCACCGCTTCATTCCGGCAGGCCTGTCATCGACATCGACAGATTGCGAGCAGCTGAATACGCACTGCGATCGGTTCAGGGGCAATTCCCGTCAGCCTCGACGCCCACCCGTGACCCCTGCCACAGGGGTCCGTTGGTAAAGGCGGCCGGAATCGGCCCCTCGGACAGTCCCCGAGTCCGACCCGACGCCCACCTGCCCGAGCTCCACCCACCACCCCGCTCACCCCCACCCCCGCCCGCGACAAACCCGACACCCCGAGGAGTCCCAGTGCCGCGCATGCTCGACGTCAGCGACGAGGTCCGATCCGAGATCGGCGACGACGAGGCCGACCGCCTGCTCGGCGGCGCCCACGCACCCGACAGCTACGAGTGCACCTCCTGCCGCACCCCCGGCGACTCCCTCCAGGAGCCCACCAGCACCGTGCTGTTCGTCGGTGAGGAGACGGCGGTGCTCGCCTTCGCCCACGCCCGCTGCATCCCCTCCCAGGTGGTGCCGGTCGCCGAGGAGCAGCTGGTCGGCGCGGTGCGCAGCATCAGCCAGGCCCAGACCGACACCCCCACAGCCACACCGACCCTCGCCCCGACCCCGGTCGTACCGAACCCGGCCGCTCCGGCCACCCCGGCAGCCCCGGGCACCGGACAGCCCACCCCAGCCCAGGCCAGCGCGCCCGGCCAGGCCGCCATCCTCGGCATCACCTGCGGCCTGGTCCTGCACGGGGACACCGGCCACGCCTCGCTCGTCGTCGAGCCCACCGGGCCGGTCGGCCGACCGGGGAACACCTCCGGCACCGACGAGTTCCTGGACCTCCTCCAGGACGCCGGCTTCCAGCCCGTCACCGACCTCAACAAGACGCCGGACCAGCTGGCCGGCTGGTCGGTGCTGGTGGCCATGGGCAAGCTGCACGCGATCCTCCAGCCGGCGGCGGCCGGCGGCAGCACCGGCTGGTGGCAGGCGCACCAGCCGCTCCAGGTCACCGATGCCTGGCGGTTCGCTGCCAACCAGCTGACGGAGGTGACGATGTACGCAGTCCCGGCCGGCATGGTCGGCAGGCAGCCGCGCGAGGACCTGCTCCGTCAGGCGCTGGAGCGTGCCGTCGCCCTCGGTCAGGTCGTCGCCGCCTCCCTCCCGCTCGCGGGCACCTGAGCCGCACCCGTACCGCTCCGGGCCCCTCCTCCTCCCGACCCGCAGCCCCCGCAGCCCCGCATCCCATGGCGGAGGCCGGCCGTACCGATCGACATCCCGATCGGTACGGCCGGCCTCCGGCCGGGCGGGCCCACCCCGCATCCCCTGGCGGGTTCACTCGTTGGCCCCTACGTGTACAGCTACGACGTATCCGCCTCCCACCGCCGGTCCACCACCGTCCCCCGTGCGATCCCGGGCATGCGCCCGTCGTACGACGCGGAGCACCCCCACTCGGCGACGCCGATCTACGACGAGCTGTACTCCGAGTACCGGCGGCTGTTCCGGGCGCTGCCCGGTGACCGCTCCGGCGAGGAGAACCTGAGGTTCGCCGGGTTCGCCGTCCGGGACAGCGGCTATCCGATGCTCGCGGACCCCAGGTCGTACCCGCCGCAGCAGGCGTTCCAGACCTACGCGGGCCAGGCCCTCGGCATCCCCCAGTTCATGCCGAACCAGCAGACCGGCCCGGGCCTCACCGCCCACAGCCCCCACGGCAGCCACAACACCCACACTGCCGCCCACACCCCGCACGCCGGCACCCAGCACGCCCCGGCCAACGACACCAACGCCACCAACGCCACGAGCGACGGTACCGGCCACGCCGACCCGGCCGGCAGGCAGGACGGCCACGGCCACCCGGGCGGACCGGCCACACAACCCGGCCACCCCACCCAGGGTGGCCAACCCGCCCAGCCCGCAGCCCAGTTCACCAACGGCCAGGGCTGGGTGGCGGCCGGCTACCTCGGGCCCGTCCCGCACCCGATGCCCGCCACCGCCCCGGCCCCGATGAGCATCGGCACCAGCGCCGGCACCGCCGGCCCGGCCACCGTCGGCCGCCACCGCAACCTGCTCTCGCTCCCCCCGGGCCGCAGCAGCGACCAGCACTGAGTGCGCAGCCCCCGCACCCGCACCCGCACCCCGACGCCACCCGCCCGCACCCCGACGCGGAGAGGGCCCCGCCACCGAAGTGGCAGGGCCCTCTCTGCGTCATGCGCGCGCCGTCGCTTCTTGCGCCTCTCCGACGCGCCGCACGACCTACACGGGTTCTCGTTACTTCCTCTTGCGCTTCTCGCGCACCCGCACCGAGATCGAGATCGGCGTCCCGACGAAGCCGAACTCCTCGCGCAGCCGGCGCTCGACGAAGCGGCGGTAGCCGGCCTCCAGGAAGCCCGAGGCGAACAGCACGAAGCGCGGCGGCCGGGCGCCCGCCTGGGTGCCGAACAGGATGCGCGGCTGCTTGCCGCCGCGGATCGGGTGCGGGTGTGCGGCGACCAGCTCGCCGAGGAAGGCGTTCAGCCGGGCGGTCGGGATACGGGTCTCCCAGCCCGCCAGCGCGGTCTCGATCGCCGGGACCAGCTTCTCCATGTGCCGGCCGGTGAGGGCCGAGACGTTGACCCGGGGGGCCCACTGCACCTGGACGAGGTCACGCTCGATCTCGCGCTCCAGGTAGAAGCGGCGCTCCTCGTCCAGCTGGTCCCACTTGTTGTAGGCGACGACGACGGCGCGGCCGGCCTCGACGGCCATCGAGATGATCCGGGTGTCCTGCTCGGCGAGGGTCTCGCTGGCGTCGATCAGGACGACCGCGACCTCGGCCTTCTCCAGCGCGGAGGAGGTACGCAGGGAGGCGTAGAAGTCGGCGCCGGCGGTCAGGTGGACCCGGCGGCGGATACCGGCGGTGTCCACGAACTTCCAGGTCTTGCCGCCGAGTTCGATCATCTCGTCGACCGGGTCACGGGTGGTGCCGGCCAGCTCGTTGACGACCACCCGCTCCTCGCCGGCGACCTTGTTGAGCAGGCTGGACTTGCCGACGTTCGGCCGGCCGATCAGCGCGACGCGGCGCGGGCCGCCGGGGGCGAGGTCGCCGAAGAGCTGCGGCGGGGCCTCGGGCAGGGCGGCCATCACGGCGTCGAGCAGGTCGCCGGAGCCGCGGCCGTGCAGGGCGGAGACGGGGTAGGGCTCGCCGAGGCCGAGGGACCAGAGGTAGGCGGCCTCGGCCTCGGTGGACGGGCCGTCGACCTTGTTGGCGCAGAGCACGGTCGGCTTGCCGGCCCGGCGGATGATCTTGATCAGGGCTTCGTCGGTGTCCGTCGCGCCGACCGTGGCGTCGACCACGAACAGCACCGCGTCGGCGGTCTCGATGCCGAGCTCGGCCTGGGCGGCGACCATCGCGTCGATGCCGAGGACGTCGATCTCCCAGCCGCCGGTGTCGACCACCTTGAAGCGGCGGCCGTTCCAGGTGGCCTCGTAGCTGACGCGGTCGCGGGTGACGCCCGGCTTGTCCTCGACGACGGCCTCACGACGGCCGATGATGCGGTTCACCAGGGTGGACTTGCCGACGTTCGGGCGGCCGACGACGGCCAGCACCGGCAGCGGCGCGTGGCTGCCGTCGCCGAGGCCGTCGACGTCCTCGGGGTCGAAACCCTCCTCGGCGGCGAGCGCCATGAACTCGGCGTACTCGGCGGCGTCCAGCTCACCGTGTCCGGCGGCGGAGTGCTCTGCGGTCATGTTCGTGTTTTCCATTTCCCGGCCCGGCCCTTCCCAGGGGCGTGCCGTGCGTACCTGCCCCGGTCGGGGCAGCGCGAGTACTGCGAGCGAAGCGCCTCGGTGGCGCCCCGCTTTGGTGCGGCGGTCAGTTGATCATGCCGTGGTCCGGCCCACAGGCCGGACCCGACGCCCGGGCCCCACGGTCGGACCCGACACCCGGGCCCGACGGTCAGACACGGCCGGACCTGGCGGTCAGACCCGATGGCCGGACCCCGCGGTCAGACCGCCGAGAGCCCGGCCCGTTCCTCCACCAGCTCGGCGATCGTGCCGATCACCTGCTCCAGGGTGAGCTCACTGGTGTCCACCAGCACCGCGTCCGCGGCCTGGGTGAGCGGGGCGGTCTTCCGCGAGGAGTCGGCCGCGTCCCGGCGGGCCAGGTCGGCGGCCATCGCGGTGATGGTGGCCTCGTCGACCCCCTTGGCGCGCAGCTCGGCCGCCCGGCGCTCGGCGCGGGCCGCCTCGGAGGCGGTCAGGAAGATCTTGACGGTGGCGTCCGGGAACACCACGCTGCCCATGTCCCGGCCCTCGGCGACGATGCCCCGCTCGGCGACCTCGGCGCAGCCGCGCTGCAGCTCCACCAGCCGAGTCCGCACCGCCGGCACCGCGGCCACGGCGCTGACCTGCGCGGTCACCTCGGGGCCGCGGATCGGGCCGGAGACGTCCTGCCCGTCGACGGTGATGGTCGGACCGTCCGCGTCGGTGCCGGAGACGATCACCGGCTTGCCGCAGGCGACGGCCACGGCCTCGGCGTCGTGGACGTCGATGTCGTTGGCCAGCATCCACCAGGTCATCGCGCGGTACATCGCACCGGTGTCCAGGAAGCTCAGCCCGAGCCGGGCGGCGACCGCCCGGGAGACGGTCGACTTGCCGGAGCCGGAGGGTCCGTCGATGGCGACGACGACCGGGGCGTGCGCTCGGTCGGCAGTGTCCACGGGGCGAACCTCTCTCTGATCCTGGGGCCCGGCACCTGCGCGGCGTGAATCCGCGCAGCGCGAAAACCGGGGAATGTCTCCCTCAAGGTTAATGGACCGCCGCCAAACCCCGACCCGCCCGTTCTTCGGGCCCGCCCGACGCTCCACCAAGCCCCGGCCGGACCCGGCGAGCCCACCAACCCCCGGCCGAACCCACCAGCCCACCAGACCCACTGGACCCGTCGAGCCCACTGATCCCGCCCGGTCCACCGAACCCGCCGGGCCCCGACTCAGTCCCGGACGCTCCACCCGCTCGACCGCAGCGCCGCCGTCAGCGGCCTCACCGCCGCCGGGGCGACCGACAACTGGACGAAGCCGACCTGCTGGCCGGTCGAGTGCTCGATGTCGACGTCCTCGATGTTGACGCCCGCCGCGCCGACCTCGCCGAAGAGGCGGCCCAGCTCCCCCGGCTGGTCGCCGAGCACGACGGCCACCGTCTCGTACCGGGTGGGCGGCGCGCCGTGCTTGCCGGGGATGCGGGCCTGGCCGGTGTTGCCGCGGCGCATCACGGCCTCGATCCCGGCCGCGCCGGCCTGGCGCTCGCCCTCCCCGGCGGCCTGCATCGCGCGCAGCGCGGTGACGGTGTCGCCGAGGTCGGAGGCGACCTCCTCCAGGATGTCGGCGACCGCGCCGGCGTTGGCGGAGAGGATGTCCACCCACATGCCGGGGTTGGAGGCCGCGATCCGGGTGACGTCCCGGACGCCCTGGCCGGAGAGCCTTATGGCCGTCTCGTCGGCGTTCTCCAGCCGGGCGGCGACCAGCGAGGAGACCAGCTGCGGGGCGTGCGAGACCAGCGCGACGGCGCGGTCGTGCGCGGCGGCGTCCATCACGATCGGCATCGCGCCGCAGAGGGCGACCAGCTCCAGGACGGCGTTGAGCGTCTCGGTGTCGGTGTCGGCGGTGGGGGTGAGCACCCAGGGCCGGCCCTCGAAGAGGTCGGCGCGGGCGGCCAGCGGGCCCGAGCGCTCGCGCCCGGCCATCGGGTGGCTGCCGATGTAGTGGACGGTGTCGCAGCCCAGCGCGGCCACCTCGGCACGCGGCCCGGCCTTCACGCTGGCGACGTCCGTGTACCAGCGGGCCAGGCCTCGCCGCTGGCAGTCGGCGAGCACCTTGCCGACCAGCGCGGGCGGCACGGCGATGATCGCCAGGTCCACCGGGCCGTCGGCGGGTTCGGTGGTGCCGGCGCCGAGCGAGGCCGCGGTGCGGGCCGCGTCCAGGTCGGCGTCCTCCAGATGGACGGTCAGCCCGCGGCCGGTCAGGGCGAGTGCGGCGGACGTGCCGATGAGTCCGGTACCGACGACGACGGCAGTGCGCATGGCGGGTTGGCTCTCCTCACGGGGCTGGCCTGGACGTGCCCGCCCATCTTCTCGCATCCCCACCGCCCCTGCGGCCACGGTCCGGCACCGCCCGCCGACCGCCCGCCCGCCCGCCCGCCCGCAACCGTTCCGCCCCCGGCCCCGTCCCCTCCCACGCACAGCACCTCACGCACAGCACCTCACACGGCACGGACACCGGCACAGACGACGGACGCCGGCACCGACACAGACGCGGGCACAGACGCAGGCACAGACAGGGGCAGAGACCCGGGCCCGGACACGGGCCCGGACGCACGGGCGAAATCCGAGGACGCCCGCACCGAAGCGAGGCAGACTGACCGCTCAGGGGGCGGCAGCGCGCGAGTCGGCGCGAGCGGCGCGAACGAAGGGGTAGACCGGGTGAACGATCAGTACAGCGCGGACGACAGGGAGCAGTCCGACGGGCCGGCGGTACCGGCCCACCCGTCGGTGCTCGACTCCGTCGTGGTCTACGCCTCCGGCGCGGTCTGCCGCCGGAGGGCCCGGGTGACGCTGCCGCCGGGCGGGCGGCTCCGGCTGACCGGACTGCCCCGGGTGCTCGACGGGCGGTCGCTGCGGGCCCGGGTGATCGACGGCCCGCCCGGCACCGCCGTCACCGAGGCCCGGCTCGAACCGGTCGCCGAAGTCCGCACCCCGGCCGAACTGCCCGTTCTGCGGCGACAGTTGGACGAGGCCCGGGAGCGTGAGCACGCGGTCCGCGAGCGGCAGCGGCTGGTCCTCTCCGCGATCGCCGAGACCGCCGCACTGCGCGCCGTACCGCCGCAGCGCCGACGCGACGAACCGCTGCGCCGGACCCCGGCCGACGCCTGGCTGGAGCTGGCCGAGTTCGTCGACGACCGCCTCGCCCGGCTCCACCGGCGGGCCGAGGAGCTGACCCGGGAGCTCGAGCTCGCCGAACACGAGACCGAGGTGCTCACCGACCGGCTGGAGCGCTCGTCCACCGCCGGGCCGACCCAGCCCGTGGAGACCTCCGCGACCGTCCTGCTCACCCTCGCCTCACCCGCCCCCGACACCGAGACCTCCCCCGTCCCCGACACCGAGACCGGTATCGAAGCCGCCACCACCGCCGAGCTCGACATCGAACTCGACATCGAACTCGAGTACGGCGTCCTCGCCGCCCGCTGGGTGCCCGCCTACCGCCTGTCGTACCGGCAGGGCTCGGACACCGGGCAGCTCGTCCTGCGCGCCTCCGTCGCCCAGCGCACCGGCGAGGACTGGAGCGGCGTCCGCCTCGCCCTCTCCACCGCCGACCTGGACCGGCGCACCGACCTGCCCCGGCTGCGGTCGCTGCGGATCGGCCGCAGCCAGCCCGCCCCGCCGCCCTCGGGCTGGCGCGAGCCCCCGGCCGGCCTCTCGGACCTCTTCGCGGGCTACGACGCTGCCGGCCCCCGCCCCGAGCCCCGGCGCCCGGTCGCCGCCGCCGGAGGCGCCGCGCCCCGTCCCGCGATGCCGGTCGCCCAGGCCGCACCCCGCCCCACACGCCCCGGTGGCAGCCGGGCCGCCGAGGCCGCGGATCTGCCGACCCCCGGCTTCGCCGGGTACGGCGCACCGCCCCCGCAGCCCGGCGGGCCGATGCCAGCCCCGATGCCGGCCCCGCCGGCGGCCGCGCCGGCCCCCCTCGCCCGCCGGGCCCGCACCTCACGGGCCGCCGCCTCCGACTGGGCCACCGAGGCCGTGGCGGGCGCCGAACCCGGGGCGGACACCGGGGCACAGTCCCCGTTCGCTCCCCCGGCCCCCAACGCCGTGCTCCTCGACTACCCCACCCTGGTCCTGGCCGGCCCCGAGGCGTCCGCCGACCGCCGCGGCACCCTCCGCCCGCCGTCCGTCGGCCGTCCGGGCGGCGCCCCGTCCCCGGCCGCCACCGCCGCCCGCGGCGTGACCGCGCTGCCGCTCCCCCGTCACGCCGTGCCGCCGCGCGTCTCGGCCGGCTCCTTCGACCACCGCTTCGACGCCGCCGCCCCCGCCGACATCCCGTCCGACAGCACCTGGCACACCGTCACCGTCGGCGAGATCCCGCTCTCCGTCCACGCGGAGTACGTCACCGTCCCCGCCGTCGACGAGACGGTGTACGGCACGCTGGTGCTCGCGAACCGGACCGCGCAGGCCGTCCTGGCCGGCCCGGTCGAGGTCACCGTCGACGGCGAGTTCCTGCTCACCGCGGCGCTGCCCACCCTCGCGCCGGGCGGCACGCGGCGGCTCGGCACCGGCGTCACCGAGAGCATCGAGGTCGCGCGCCGCACCGAGCTGCACGAGTCCACGGCGGGCATGCTGAACAACAGCACCGTGCTCGACCACCGCGTACACGTGGAGCTGGCGAACCGGCTCGGCCAGGCCGTCACCGTGGAGGTCCGCGAGCGCGTGCCGGTCAGCCACGAGGCCGACATCCGGATCGAGGAGCGGGCCGACTGGCACGCACCCGCCATCCCGTCCCCGGAGTGCCCGCCCAGCACCCGGCTCTGGCGGGTCGAACTGCCACCGGGCGGCCGGGCCGAGCTCGACGGCGGCTACCAGATCAGAATCCCGGCCGGAAAGGCCATCGTCGGCGGAAACCGGAGGAACTGAACGATGAGCAGCGAGACCATCCCCCTCCCGGTCACCGCCGTCACCTGCCTGGAGGACCGCAGCCAGGTCGAGCGCACCGTCACCGTCGACCTCGCCGCCGGCGTCCAGCGGCTGCGCCTCGGCCCGATCACCGCCCTCGCCGTCGACCGCACCCTGCGCGCCGAGACCGGAGATCCCGCCACCCGCGTCCTGGACGCCCGCATCGTGCGCGCCTGGACCCCGCGCGCCCCGCTGCCGCCCGGCCCGGACGACTCGGCGCTGCGCCACCGCGTCCACGAACTCGACGAACAGGCCCGCCGCGAGGACCAATTGCACGACCGCCTGCAGGCCCGCCTCGCCCTGCTCGCCCAGCTCTCCGCCGACCTGCTGCGCGAGGTCGGCGAGGGCGCCGGCATCGGCGAGGTCGAGCGGGCCCGCTGGGCGCGCGAGCTGGACCGGGTGGACGCCGAGCGCGAGCGGTACGGCGAGGAGCTGCGGGCCGTCCGCTCGAGGCTGCGCGACCTGGACGAGCAGCGCTCACAGGCCCGGAACGCGCTCGACCAGGCCGAGGAGGAGCCGGCCGAACTGGTCGCCCACCTGGACCTGACCGTCGAGGCGGGCGACGCGGGCCCCGTCCGGCTGACCGTCAGCCACCTGGTGCCGTGCGCGGTCTGGCGGCCGTCCTACCGCGCCACCCTGGCCGACGGCGCGCTGCGCCTGGAGTCCGAGGCGGTGGTCTGGCAGCGCACCGGCGAGGACTGGACGGGCACCCGCCTCACCCTCTCCACCGCGCGCTCGGCCCTGGCCACCGCCCCGCCCTCGCTCACCGAGGACGTGCTGACGCTGCGCGACCGCAGCGCCGAGGAGCGCCGCACGGTCGAGGTCGAGCTGCGCGAGGAGGCGATCAGCACGCTCGGCCCGTCCGAGGCGGTGCCGGGGGTGGACGACGGCGGCGAGGTACGAGTGCTGCGCGCACCCGCCCCGGCCACCGTGCCGTCGGACGGCCGGGCGCACCGGGTCCCACTGGGCTCCTTCACCGCCCCGGCAAGCAGCGAGTACGCGTGCGCGCCGGAGCTGTCCCCGCTGGTCACCCAGGTGGTCCGGTTCCGCAACGCGGCCGGGCACGCGCTGCTCGCCGGCCCGGTCGAGCTGGTCCGCGGCAGCGGCTTCACCGGCCGCGGCGAGCTTTCCTTCACGGCGGCCGGCGCCGACGCCGAGCTGGCGTTCGGCAGCTCGGACGGGTACCGGGTCGTCCGCGAGACCGAGGAGCGCCAAAGCACCGCCGGCCTCACCCAGCGCTCGGTGACCACCCGGACGGTGCGGCTGCACCTCTCCCGGTTCTCCGGCCCCGAGGAACGGGACGAGCAGCTGGTCACCGTCCGCGAACGGGTGCCGGTCTCCGAGGTGTCGGCGGTCGAGGTACGGCTGCGCAAGGAGGAGTGTTCCCCGGCCCCGAACGCCTTCGACACCGAGGGCATCGTCCGCTGGGACCTGCCGCTCGGCCCGGGCGCCCACCGGACGGTCACGCTGGTCTACGAGGTCTCCGCGTCCGCCAAGGTGGCCGGCCTGTGACGGCTCCGACGACCCGCCGTCCTGACGCCCACTCGGGAACCGGCCCGGCCACAAGCCCGGGTACAAACCCTGGTCCGACCGGAAGCTCGGGTACAACAGGAACATGATCCTGCACCTCGCCCCCCTGGACGACTGGCTGGCCGACCCCGGCCGGCCGTACGCCACCGCCTCGCTGCTCACCGACGGGTTCATCCACTGCTCGGCGGACGAGCAGACGGCGCTAGCGGTGGCCAACGCCTTCTTCGCCGATGCCCGCGAGCCGCTGATGGTGCTGCTGATCGAGGAGGCGCTGGTGGAGCCGATGGTCAAGTGGGAGGCCCCGAACGGCGCACCGCCGCCCGGGGCCACGCCCGGCGTGCTGTTCCCGCACATCTACGGCCGGCTGAACCGGTCCGCCGTGGTCGGCCTGGAGAAGGTCGAGCGCGGACCGGGCGGCCGCTGGGCGAGCCTCACCCCCTGGAGCTGACCGGCGCACCCCGCCCGGAGCCGGCCCTGTCCTCGGAACCGGCCCTGCGCGGGGCCGGCCCCGTCCTCGGAACCGGCCCCGTCCTCAGAGCCAGCCCCGCTCCCGGGCCGCCATGCCGGCCTGGAAGCGGGTGGTGGCGCCCAGCTCGCGCATCAGGCTCTGCAGCCGGCGCTGGGTGGTCCGGGCGCTCCAGCCGAGCGAGCGGGCGATCGACTCGTCGGTGAGGCCGGCCGCCAGCAGGCCCAGCAGCTTGCGGTGGTCTGCCTCCGGCTCCAACGCCCCCTCGGCCTCACCGAGCGCGGCCTGGAGCTGCACGGCGCGCTCCCACTCCGCCTCGAACAGCGTGTCCAGCGCCTGGAGCAGCGCGGACGGGTGGATCACGTAGGCGGCGTCGAGCACGCTGTCGCCGACGCTGATCGGGATGATCGCCATCCGGTCGTCCGACATGATCATTTTCATCGGCAGCACCGGCCGGACCCGCGCCTCCTCACCGTCCGCGACGCCGACCAGGATGTTCTTCTCCAACCGGCCCGGCCAGGCCACGGCCTCCCGGTCGTAGATGGTCCGGAACCGCAGCCCCTCCTTCATCCGCTGCCGCTGCAACGGGATGTTGGCCACCGGGTCCTGGATGTACGGGGGGCAGTCGAAGCCGCGCACCTGGTACTGGCTGGTCTCGGTGATGTGCTCCAGCCGCTGGGCGATCGCCTCGCCACCGGTGAGCACCTCGACCGAGTGCGCCGGGTCGGTGTAGCGCGAGGCCTCCCGGAAGGCGTCCATCAGGCGGTGCATCTCCGCCCGGGCGTGGCGCAGTTCGGACTCCCGGTGGCCGATCAGCGTGCCGATCGCGACGTCGGGGGCGACCGGCAGGAACCGGTGCCGGTCCACCGGCGCCCGGGTCGCCATGCCCTGCTGCGCCAGCCGGTCCAGCGCGCGAATGCTCTGCTGGAGGGTCAGCCCGCAGCCGGCCGCGAGGTCCTCCGCCGTGGACTGCGGATTGGCCACCAGCGCCGCGTAGACCTGTCCGTCCGGCACGGCCAGTCCCAGTGTGCTGAGTGGTGCATCGGACACGACGCCGCTCCCCCGTCTCGCCCCTCGTCCACGCCGCAGTGGCGCAGTCCCGCCACCCGGCGGGTCGTGGTCAGGTGGCAATCCTCGGCCACGGATCATGACGCTGACAAGGCGGTGACCAGGCGATGCGTCCCGGCTCACAGCAGAACCCGCCGAACGGCGTGAGGGCCTCCCCGCCACTCGGCGGGGAGGCCCTCAGGACGCAGCATGACGCGACGGGCAGAGCCGCAGCGCGGCCGCGACGCCCGAAAGTCGCCCGAAGTCGTCCGAATATGCAGACCGGTCTACCGATCTATACCGACCGGTCTACAGACGATTGGTGGACGGACGACGGGATGGACCGCGAACGGACGGCGCCTGGCGACGGACGGACGGCGCCCGACACTCGACGGACGACGCCCGGCGGTGGACGGCCCGCAAAATATGCAGACCGGTCCACCTAAATATGCCGACCGGTCTACAGACCGACCTCGTGCATCAGCTGACCGACCTCGGGGTTGGTCAGGCGGCGCAGCCAGCCGGACTTCTGGTCGCCCAGCGCGATCGGACCGAAGTGGGTGCGAACCAGCTTCTCGACCGGGAACCCGGCCTCGGACAGCATCCGGCGGACGATGTGCTTGCGACCCTCGTGCAGGGTCACCTCGACCAGGTAGTTCTTGCCGACGTTGGAGACCACCTTGAAGCTGTCGGCGCGGGCGAACCCGTCCTCCAGCTCGATGCCCTGCGCCAGCCGCTTGCCCAGGTCGCGCGGGATCGGCCCCTGGATGGCGGCCAGGTAGGTCTTGGTCACGCCGTACCGCGGGTGAGTGAGGCGGTGGGCCAGCTCGCCGTGGTTGGTGAGGAGGATGATGCCCTCGGTCTCGGTGTCCAGGCGGCCGACGTGGAACAGCCGGGTCTCCCGGTTGGTCACGTAGTCGCCGAGGCACTGGCGGCCGTCCGGGTCCTCCATGGTGGAGACCACACCGGCCGGCTTGTTCAGCGCGAAGAAGAGGAACGACTGGGTGGCGACGGTCAGGCCGTCCACCTTGATCTCGTCCTTCTCCGGGTCGACCCGCTTGCCCTGCTCGGTGACCCGCTTGCCGTTGACCTCGACCCGGCCCTGCTCGATCAGCTCCTCGCAGGCGCGGCGGCTGCCGATACCGGCGCGCGCCAGCACCTTCTGCAGGCGCTCGCCCTCGGGCTCGCCGAAGGTCTTGGGCAGCTTCACGGCCGGCTTGTCGTGCCGGGCCAGCACCGCGTCCTCGATCTTGGCCTGCAGCTCGCGCGAGCGCTGCGGCTGGCGGCGCGGGTCGCCCGGGGCGCCCTGGCCCTCACGGCGCGGACGCGGGGCCGGGCCGGGACGACGGCCGGTGTAGCCGCCACGGGCGGGGGTGGCGTTGGGGCCGCCGCCGTACTCGGGGCGGTCGTAGCGCCGCTCCTCGGGCCGCAGCGGGCGGTCCGGGTAGCGGCGGTCGTCACGACGGTCGTCGCGCCGGTCGTCCCGGCGGTCGTCCCGGCGGTCGTAGGAGCCGGAGCCGCCACGCGATGCCGACCCGCCGCCGTACGACCCGCCCCGCGAGGAGCCGGAACCGCCGCCGTACGAACCGGAGCCGCCACGCGAACCCGAACCCGAGCCACCGCCGTACGAACCGGACCCGCCACGCGAACCCGAACCCGAGCCGCCGCCGTACGAACCGGACCCGCCACGCGAACCCGAACCCGAGCCACCCCGCGAGGAGCCCGAGCCACCGCCGTACGAACCGGAGCCGCCACGCGAGGAGCCGGAGCCGCCGCCGTACGAGCCGGAGCCGGAGCCGCCGCGGCCCGAACCGCTTCCGCCCCCATAGGAGCCGCTGCCCCGGCCCCCGCCCTGTCCGCTGCGGCCGCTGCCGCCGCCGCTGCTGTTCCTGCCGTTGCCACTGCTACGCATCAAAGTGTCCGTACGTCGTTTTCCGTCTGGGCTGTGCGGTCGTTTCGGCCGACCTCACCGCCCCCTACCGATCAGGCGCAGCCCGATCGGCCTCGCCACTGCCGCCCGCGGCCTGCACAGCAGCGGCGGCGACCGCCTCCGCGATCATCGTGCCCTCCAGGGACTCCGCTTCCACGTCGTCGACCTCGGGCAGGAAGGGAGCGAGCTCCGGCAGCTCATCCAGGCCGCGGAGCCCCATCCGTTCCAGGAAGTAGTTCGTCGTCCGATACAGGATCGCACCTGTTTCGGGCTCGGATCCGGCCTCTTCCACCAGTCCTCGCTGTACCAGGGTACGCATCACGCCGTCACAGTTCACACCACGGACGGCCGAGACCCGCGATCTGGACACCGGCTGACGGTAGGCGACGACCGCCAACGTCTCCAGCGCGGCCTGGGTGAGCCGGGCCTGCTGGCCGTCCAGGACGAACCGCTCGACGGCCCGCGCGCACCCGGCCCGGCTGTAGAACCGCCACCCTCCGGCGACCAGCCGCAGGTCGAAGCCCCGGCCTTGGGCGGTGTACTCGGCGGAGAGCTCACGCAGCGCCTCGGCCACCTCGACCCGGGGCCGCTCCAGCACGGACGCCAGGTGGGCCTCGCCGGCCGGCTCGTCGACGATCATCAGAATCGCCTCCAGCTCCGCCTTCAGTCCCGGCCCGGGCTCCTCCTCGGACAGAGCCTCGACCGCACCAGAAGTCGACGGGGCCGACTTCTGGTGTACGACCACCACCTCGGTCCGGACCGGCTCGCCGGGCACCGATCCCCCGGCCACCACCTCGTCGAGCCCGACCTCACCGAGAGCGACCTCACCGAGACCCACCGCGTCGAGCACCGCGTCACGAGGCACCACGTCACCGAGCCCCGGCGCCGGCTCCAGCCACTCCTCGGCCCGCGGCTGCCCCGGCACACCGAGCGGACGCCGCGCCGGCCGCCCTCCTGCACCCGTCCCAGACGTCATCGCTCCTCCTTCTGCGGCCCGACCTGCTCCCGCCCGTCCTTCTGCGGCCCGACGTGCTCCCGCTCACCCTGCTCCGACCCGCCCTGCTCCGACCCGCCCGGCTGCTCGCCGACCGGCCGGTCACCCGCCGCCTGCTCCCCTGCCGGGCGGTCGAACTCGTCCGTCACCTCGACCGCACCCCGGTCCGCCTCGGCCACCCACCGCACCAGCAGCTCGCCCAGCGCCTCCGGCTGCTCGAAGGCGAGCACCCGCTCCCGGTAGAGCTCCAGCAGCGCCAGGAATCGCGCGACCACGACCAGGGTGTCCGGCGCGTCCTCGACCAGCCGCTGGAACGAGGCCTCGCCCAGCTCGGTGAGCAGCCCGACCACCAGCCCGGCCTGCTCCCGCACGCTGACCGGCGGGGTGTGGATGTGGTCGACGTAGACGACCGGCTCGGGCTTCGGCGCCACGGCCTTCGCCGCCAGCCGCGCGAACCGCTCCGCGCCGATGCTGATCACGACCTCGGGCAGCAGCTGCGCGTGCCCGGGCTCCAGCCCGGCGGTCCGCGGCCGCCGGAGCAGCTCGGCGGCCCAGCGCTCGCCGAACAGGGCGGCCGCCCGTTTGTAGGCCCGGTACTGCAGCAGCCGGGCGAAGAGCAGGTCCCGCGCCTCCAGCAGGGCGAGGTCCTCCTCGTCCTCGACCTCGGCGGCGGGCAGCAGCCGCGCGGCCTTGAGGTCGAGCAGGGTCGCGGCGACGACCAGGAACTCGGTCGCGGCGTCCAGGTCCCAGTCCGGTCCCATCGCCCGGATGTACGCCATGAACTCGTCGGTGACCGTCGCCAGCGCCACCTCGGTGACGTCCATCCGGTGCTTGGCGATCAGGCTCAGCAGCAGGTCGAAGGGGCCTTCGAAGTTGTCCAGCCGCACCCGGAAGCCGCCCCGCGACTCATCGGCGGTCCCGACGGTCCCGGCGGCGGCGACGGAGGGTTCGGGGCTGCTCGGCATGACGGTCCATCTTCACCCGGCTGCGCCGCCCGCCCCCACGCCGGGCCCGCCGACACGCCGCCCACGACCTCGGCACGCCCCCGAGCACACCCAGGGCGCAACCGCACGGCGCAATCGCCCACCGCAGGGCGCAGCACACCGCCCCCGGCGCCAGGGGCCCGGGCAGGAGGCCCCGCAGGCACCCCGACGCCCGCAGGCGGCTCAGCGCGCGCACAGCGCGCCTCAGCACCCGCTCAGACCCGCAGGCGGCACACCAGCCCGCAAGAGCCCGCACAGCACCCGCTCAGCGCCCGCGCAGCCGCCGCACCAGGATGCTCGCCTCGCCGCGCTGCTCCAGGTCGGCCAGCACCACCGCGATGGCCTCCCGGACGATCCGGCCGCGGTCCACCGCGAGCCCGTGCTCCCCGCGCAGCACCAGCCGGGTGTGTTCGAGGTCCATCAGTTCCTCGGCTGACACGTACACGGTGATCTTCTCGTCGTGCCGCTCCCGCCCGCTCGGGCGGCGCGGTGCCCGGCCACGCGGTCGGGGGCGCCCCGCGCCGCCCGCCTGCTCCTCGGCGGCACCCGCGTGCTGGCGCGGCCCCGGTGCGGCGGCCCGGCCACCCTGCACCGTCTTCCCGGCCTGCGCGGCTCCGGCTCCCTGGCCGCCGCCCTGGGCACCGCCCGGCTGCGCCGGGCCCGGTACCGACACTCCGGCCGGCGTACCGCCCGGCACCGTGCCCGACATACCGCCCGAGCCACCCGGCGGACCGAACGACGACGGCCGGCGCTCCTCGGCGCCGCCCCCGGCGTCCTCGGCACCGTCCGTGCCGGCGCCGGTGCCGCCGGCACCGTTGACGGTCCGTGCGGTCTCCGGTCTGGGCGCCTCGGCGGCCGGACGCGGCGCGAGGGACGGCGACAGCGCCATCCCCCCGGTGGTCCGGAACAGCTCGTCGGCACCCGGGAGACTCACTCGGCGGGGCGGCACCGGTCGAGCACCTCCCTGGCGAGCTGACGGTAGGCGGCGGCACCGACCGAGTTGGTGGCGTACGTGGTGATCGGCTCGCCGGCGACGGTGGTCTCCGGGAACCGCACGGTCCGCCCGATGACGGTGTGGAAGACGTGGTCACCGAAGGCTTCGACGACCCGGGCCAGCACCTCGCGGCTGTGCACGGTGCGCGAGTCGTACATGGTGGCCAGGATGCCGTCCAGGCGCAGCTCGGGGTTGAGCCGCTCGCAGACCTTCTCGATGGTCTCGGTGAGCAGCGCGACGCCGCGCAGGGCGAAGAACTCGCACTCCAGCGGGACGATGACGCTGTGAGCTGCCGTCAGGGCATTGACCGTCAGCAGGCCCAGCGAGGGCTGGCAGTCGATGATGACGTAGTCGTAGTCGGGCAGCAGCGGCTTCAGGGCGCGCGCCAGCGCGGACTCCCGGGCCACCTCGCTGACCAGCTGCACCTCGGCGGCGGAGAGGTCGATGTTGGACGGCAGCAGGTCCATGCCCGGCACGGCCGTCTTCAGCAGCACCTCATCGGCCGTCAGGCCCCGCTCCATGAGCAGGTTGTAGACGGTGACGTCGAGCTCCATCGGGTTGACCCCGAGGCCCACCGAGAGCGCGCCCTGCGGGTCGAAGTCGACGAGCAGCACGCGGCGGCCGTACTCGGCGAGCGCCGCGCCAAGGTTGATGGTCGACGTGGTCTTGCCGACGCCGCCCTTCTGGTTGCACATCGCGATGATCTGCGCGGGGCCGTGCTCGGCCACCGGCGCGGGGATCGGGAAGTACGGCAGCGGACGGCCGGTCGGGCCGACGCGCTCGCGGCGCTGGCGCGCGGCGTCGGGGGCCAGCGTGGCGGCGTACTCCGGGTCCGGCTCGTACTCGGCGTCCGGGTCGTCGTAGGCGCCGTAGGCGAACTCGCCGTAGGCCAGGCCGTGGGCCGGCAGATCGGCGTCGTAGTCGGTCACCGTGGTCACCTGTGCTGTGTTCTGGCGTGCTTCGAAGGTACGGAGTGCGACCGAGCCGACCTCGGCCGAGCCCACGGTGGCCTGCCGGGCCCCGGACTCCTCACTCGGCTGGCCGGCGGTGTGCTCCGCCAGTCCTGGCTGACCACCCCCGGGAGCAAATGTCGACTCATTCACAAGTCGTCTTACCTCCTTGGGCATCCAGGACTCTATGTCGATTCGTCAGCGTGGCAGCATGCCAACGGTTTGCGACTCTAGGCCGTTCAAGGCGTTCGCAGCAACACAATCCACGGTAGTGGGCAGGATGTGTCGACTATCGGGCATCCCTCTGTCAAGGGATGCGCGGGCCCTTGACCCTAACGTTTCTGCGGTCGGGTGACGCGACCCACAGAAATTGACGACAGAGCGACCCGCCCACGCAACCGCCTGTTCACGGGCATGCCGAAGCCCCCGACCCGAGGATGGGCCCCTCCCTGCCCGTTGTCGGGCAGGGAGGGAGGGTCGGGGGCCTGCGGGCCGCTCCCCGCAGGGAGCGGCCCAGGGCGGGGGGGGGGGGGGGGGGGGGGGGGGGGGCGGGCACCGGCGTGGGGGGGAGCGGAGGGGGGGGGGAGGTCGCGGGGGGAGG
>NZ_JBVJCO010000018.1:1083-24029 GCF_055588525.1 Kitasatospora sp. NPDC041988 | reverse complement strand
GCAGGTGGGTGTGTCTCTCTCCTCCCTCCCCCACCTCCCCCCCCCCCCCCCCCCCGGCGCCTATGCGTCCCCCCCCGCCCCCCCCCCCCCCCCCGTCCCGGCCTGGGAGGACGAGGTCAGGCGAGGATGCTCTCCAGGGAGACCGACTCCAGGCCGAAGGCCTCGGCGACGGCGCCGAAGGTGATCTGGCCCTCGTGCACGTTCAGACCCTTGGCCAGGGCCGGGTCACGGCGCAGCGCGTCCTTCCAGCCACGGTTGGCCAGCTCGACGACGTACGGCAGCGTCGCGTTGGTCAGCGCGTAGGTGGAGGTGTTCGGGACGGCGCCCGGCATGTTGGCCACGCAGTAGAAGACCGAGTTGTGGACCTGGAAGGTCGGCTCGGCGTGCGTGGTCGCGTGCGAGTCCTCGAAGCAGCCGCCCTGGTCGATGGCGATGTCGACGAGCACGGAGCCCGGCTTCATGCGGGAGACCAGCTCGTTGGTGACGAGCTTCGGGGCCTTGGCGCCCGGGATCAGCACGGCGCCGATCACCAGGTCGGCCTCCAGGACGGCCTTCTCCAGCTCCAGGGAGTTGGAGGCGATGGCCTTGATCTTGGTGCCGAAGACCTTGTCGGCCTCGCGCAGCTTGTTGATGTCGCGGTCGAGCAGGGTCACCTCGTAACCCATGCCGATGGCGATGGTGGCCGCGTGCCAGCCGGAGACGCCACCGCCGATGACGACGGCCTTGGCCGGGTGGGTGCCGGGCACGCCACCGGGCAGCACGCCGCGGCCGCCGGCCGGGCGCATCAGGTGGTACGAGCCGACCTGCGGGGCCAGCCGGCCCGCGACCTCGGACATCGGGGCGAGCAGCGGCAGGGCGCCGTTGGCGAGCTGCACGGTCTCGTACGCGATCGCGGTGGTGCCGGACGCGACCAGCGCGTCGGTGCCGGCGCGGTCGGCCGCCAGGTGCAGGTAGGTGAAGAGGGTCTGGCCCTTGCGCAGACGGTGGTACTCCTGCGCGATGGGCTCCTTGACCTTCAGCAGCAGGTCGGCGGTGGCCCACACCTCGTCGGCGGTGGGGAGGATGGTGGCGCCGGCGGCCACGTACTCCTCGTTGGGGATCGAGGAGCCGACACCGGCGTTGTCCTCGATGTAGACCTCGTGTCCGTTGCGGACCAGCTCATGCACGCCGGCGGGCGTGATGGCCACGCGGTACTCGTGGTTCTTGACCTCGCGGGGGATGCCGACCTTCACGGCTAAACACGTCCTCTTGCCATGGGGGTCCCTACCGGAGAAGACCGGCGGGCGACGCGCACGTGGGGAGACCTCCGGAAGACACCGGGGCACGGATCGCTGCGCGACTGAGTTCGAGTGTAATGAAGCCCAGGCGGCGTGTCAGCCTTCCAAAGTGAATAAATCTGCCGGACACATTGGCAGGTTCGTAGGCTTCCCCAGTGATCTTCCCACCAATGGTGTCCCAACCGGGCATCTCTGACGATACTCCCGAACCGCCCACTACCACCCGGCGTCGAGACGTTCCCGCAGGTCCGCCAGGGAAGCGCCGACGGCTTGCTGCCCGCGTTCGTCGCCCAGCCGGCGCAGCACCGACAGGGCCGCCCGGTACTCCCGCTCGGCCTCCTCGAAACGGCGCTGCGCGGTGTGCGCCTCCGCCACCCTGGCGAGCAGCCGGGCCTCGGCGGCCTGGTCACCCATGGACTGCCGCAGGCCGAGCGCCCGGCCGTACCAGTCGGCGGCGCGTACCGCGTCACCGAGCGCCCGGTGGCACCCGGCCGCGCCCTCCAGCGCGCGAGCACAGAGCGGCTCGTCGTCGGCCGAGCGGGCGTGGTCCAGGGCGGCGCGGTAATGGCCGGCAGCCTGCTCCCAGCTGCCCGCGGCGGCCTGGAGGTCTCCCAGGTTGAGCAGCGCGGCGGCGGCGCGGCGGGGCTTCCCGTGCCGCTCGGCCACCGTCAGCACCAGCTCGTGCAACTGGTAGAGGTCTGCCGGGGCGGCGGAGCCGGTCAGCGGCAGCGACCGCAGCAGGGCGGTGACCAGCCGGCCGGCCGAGCCGTCCAGGTCGCCCTGGCCGATCGCGTCGGCGACGGCGCCGAGCAGGACGTCGCGCTCGCCGAGCAGCCACTGCCGGGCCTGCGCGGCCGAGCGCAGCCTCAGCGGGCCGGGCAGCGGGTCGGGAGCAGGGCCGCCGGCCGGGTCGAGCAGGGCGCGGGCCGCGTCGGTGAGCCGGACCAGCCGCTCCAGCAGCCGGGCCCGGGCCAGCTCGATCTCGGCGGGCCGGTCCTCTCGCTCGCGCAGCCGGACCAGCCGGGGGTAGAGCCGGCCGGGCACCCGGTAGCGGGGGGTGCCGTCGGCGGCGGGCGCCTCCTCGCCGAGCAGCTCCCGCTCGGCGAGCGCGGCCAGCATCGCGGCGGCCTCCGACGCCGGGAAGCCGACCAGGGCGGAGGCGGTGCGCAGGTCCGCCGTCTGGGCGGGCGCGAGGGTGAGCGCCCGCAGCATCCGGGCCTGGGCGGCCGGCAGCGTGTTGTAGAGGAGGGTGAAGGCGCCGATCAGCGGGTCGTTGTCCGGGACGGGGACGGGTTCGGCGGGCTCGGGCCCGGGCTTCACCCAGGTCGCCGGGTCGGTCGGCGGCTCGGCGGGCCTGTCGACCGGCTTGTCGACCGGCTTCCCGGCCTCGGCGTCCGCGGGTTTCCCACCCTTGGCGGCCGGCCGCTTCCCCCGCCCGGCCCGCTCCTCGGCCGACGGGCGCTGCCCGTTCTTCCCCGCCAGGACGTCCTTGGCCGGGGCCTGCCCGGCCGGGGAGTCCTTGGCCGGGGTGCCCTTCCCGCCGGCCGCAAGGTCCTTCGCCGGAACGCCCGGCCCGTCCGGCTTCCCCGGCTGTTTGCCGTCCGGCCTCCCCTCCTTCCCGGCCTCTTTCCCCGCCGCCTTCCCCGACGTCTTTACCGGCGTCTTCCCCGCCACCGTCCCGTCCGCCTCCCGCACCGCCCGGGCCAGCTCCCGCGCCGCGTCCGTGACGGCCAGCTCGGGGTTGCTCCGCAGCCACCCGGCCATCAGCCGCAGCGCCGCGGGCCGGGAGGCGCAGGCCTCCGCGAGGTCGGCCCCGCCGACCGGGTCGCAGCTGATCCTGGTGCCGCCGACCAGGTCGCCGAGCAGTTCCCCCGAGGCCTGCCGGTCGAGGCCGCCGAGGATGACCGGGTCGATGTCCTCGATCCCGGTGAGCGGCCCGGCGGTGGTGGCCAGGACGAGGCAGCCCGGCTCGTCCGCGAGCAGCGGCCAGACCTGCCCGGCGTCCCGGACGTCGTCCAGCACCACCAGGACCTTCCGCCCGGCCAGGGCCTCGCGCAGTGCGACGCAGGCGGGCTCGTCCCTCCCGTCCTCGACGGCGCCGGGCAGCGGGACGCCGGCACCGTCGGCGCCGAGCTGCTCCAGCAGCCGGCGGGCGGCCCGGGCGGGCGGCACCCGGCCGCCGTCGGGGGCGGAGAGGCGGGCGAAGAGCACACCGTCGGGGTAGTCGGCGGCGACGGTGACGGCGAACCGGGCCGCCAGCGTGGTCCGGCCGGAGCCGGGGCGGCCGGCCAGCACCAGTACGGGGCTGCGGCCCTCGGCCGGGCGCGCGGCGGCGGCCCGCAGCGCGGCCAGCTCGGCGCGCCTGCCGACGAGCAGGGCGGGCCCGGCGGGCAGCCGGTCCAGCCCGGGAACGCCCTCGCCGGGTGCGCCGGGGCCCGCTTCCATGGTCGCCGTCTTCCTCGCCACCCGTGCCACTCCCGACGTCACCCAGTGCTCAGCGGAGGCGGCCCGGGACGGGCGCCCTGTCTGCGAAGCGTAGTTCGATCGTCCGGCTCGGCCGAGGTGACATCCGGTCGTACGAACCGGTAAGTCACCCCCGCGGATCAACCCGCGGATCAACCGCGGGGCGCCGCTCCCGCCATCAGGCCTCGAACGGCCGGGCCGGCCAGGGCGAGTCGGCGGGCCGCAGCGCGTCCAGGCCGCCGGGGCCGGTGAGCGCCGCGTGCACGGCGAGGGTGCCGGTGATCAGGGTGGGGTTGTGCAGCTCGCCGGCGTGGATCAGCCGGACCAGCTCCGCGACGGGCACCCGGGCGGTCTCGATCTCGAGCTCCTCGCCGTGCGCCTCGTAGCGCTCGCCCTCGGCCTCGGCGAGGTCGGTGGCGAGGAAGAGCCGCAGCGCCTCGTCGGTGCCGCCGGGCGAGGTGTAGAAGTCGACCAGCACCCGCCAGGTCCCGGCCTTGCAGTGCGCCTCCTCGTACAGCTCGCGCTGGGCGGCGTGCAGCGGGTTCTCGCCGGGCACGTCGAGCAGGCCCGCCGGCAGCTCCCAGAGCCGCTGGCGGACGGGGTGGCGGTACTGGCGCAGGACGAGCACCCGCTGCTGGTCGTCCAGTGCGAGGACGGAGACCGAGCCGGGGTGGGTCTGGTAGTCGCGGCGGGCCCAGCTGCCGTCGGGCATCCGGACCTCCTCGGTGCGCACACCGGTGACCTTGCCCTGGAACGGCGTCTCGCTCCCCCGGACCTCCCACTCCTCCGCCACGTCGAAGATGCCCTGGTCGTCCATCAGTCTCCCCTTTTCGTCAGTACGACACAATCTAACGCCGAACGGCGGCCCCGCGGGAATCGCGGGGCCGCCGTTCGGAGAACAGTGACGACCTACTTCGAGGCGTCCGCCGTCTTGATCTCGATGGCCGCCTTCACCAGGCCCGCGAAGAGCGGGTGCGGGCGGGTCGGGCGGGACTTCAGCTCCGGGTGGGCCTGGGTGGCCACCAGGTAGGGGTGCACCTCGCGCGGGTACTCGACGTACTCGACCAGGTCGCCCTTCGGGGAGAGGCCGGAGAACTGCAGGCCGGTCTTCTCCAGGTCGGCGCGGTACGCGTTGTTGACCTCGTAGCGGTGGCGGTGGCGCTCCTCGACGTACTGCTCGCCGCCGTAGACCTCACGGACGATCGAGCCCTCGGCGAGCTTGGCCGGGTAGAGGCCCAGACGCATGGTGCCGCCCAGGTCGCCCTTGCCGTCGACGATCGCCAGCTGCTCGGCCATCGTGGAGATGACCGGGTACTTGGCGGCCGCGTCGAACTCGGTCGAGTTGGCGTCGGGCAGGCCGGCCAGGTTGCGGGCGGCCTCGATGACCACGCACTGCAGGCCCAGGCAGAGGCCGAGCAGCGGGATCTTGTTCTCACGGGCGTAGGTGATCGCGGCGACCTTGCCGTCCACCCCGCGGTCGCCGAAGCCACCGGGGATGCAGATCGCGTCCACATCGCCGAGGTGCTCCTGTGCGCCCTCGGGCGTGGTGCAGTCGTCCGAGGTGACCCACTTGATCTCGACCCGGGCGTTGTTGGCGAAACCGCCGGCCCGCAGCGCCTCGGTCACCGACAGGTAGGCGTCCGGCAGGTCGATGTACTTGCCGACCAGCGCGACCTTGACGATGTGCTGCGGCTCGTGGACGCGGCGCAGCAGGTCGTCCCAGGTGGTCCAGTCGACGTCGCGGAACGGCAGGTCCAGGCGGCGGACGACGTAGGCGTCCAGGCCCTCGCCGTGCAGCACCTTGGGGATGTCGTAGATCGACTTGGCGTCGATGGCCGCGACCACGGCCTCCTCGTCCACGTCGCACATCAGCGAGATCTTGCGCTTGATGGCCTGCGGGACCTCGCGGTCGGCGCGCAGCACGATGGCGTCCGGCTGGATGCCGATGTTGCGCAGCGCGGCCACCGAGTGCTGGGTGGGCTTGGTCTTCAGCTCGCCCGAGGGGCCGATGTAGGGCAGCAGGGAGACGTGCACGAAGAAGACGTTGTCCCGGCCGACCTCGTGGCGGACCTGGCGGACGGCCTCCAGGAAGGGCAGCGACTCGATGTCGCCGACGGTGCCGCCGACCTCGGTGATCACCACGTCGACGTCCTCGGTCGCCATCCGGCGGATCCGGGACTTGATCTCGTTGGTGATGTGCGGGATCACCTGGACGGTGTCGCCCAGGTACTCGCCGCGGCGCTCCTTGGCGATGACGGTCGAGTACACCTGGCCGGTGGTGACGTTCGCCGAGCCGTGCAGGTTGGTGTCGAGGAACCGCTCGTAGTGACCGATGTCGAGGTCGGTCTCGGCGCCGTCGTCGGTGACGAAGACCTCACCGTGCTGGAACGGGTTCATCGTGCCCGGGTCCACGTTGAGGTACGGGTCGAGCTTCTGCATCGTCACGCGGAGTCCGCGGGCCTTGAGCAGGGCGCCCAGGCTGGAGGCGGTGAGGCCCTTGCCGAGCGAAGAGGCGACACCCCCGGTGACGAAGAGGTGCTTGGTCGTCACGGCGCGGCTGTTCGATGCCTTGCCGGAATGGGGCTGTGCCAAGAGGGGGCTCCCGTGGGTCGCGTGTCGAAGGTGACGTGGTGGGAGGCTCGCGGCTCGCCTTCCGACGGGAGTGCGGTGCGGTGCACGGCGCTCACGGGGTCGTCGGTTCGGCTGGTCCGGGGCGTTTGATCCCACCGGTCCACGGGATACCAGGGTAACAGTGACCCGGGCGGGACGCGTTCCGGGCCACTCGCGGCGTCCTCGGACCACACGCCCGGCGCACCACCGGGCGCACACCAGGCGCACCATACGGCGCATGGGTCACACCGGTTTCACCACCGGCCCGGGCGGGCCACCCGGCGGCGCTCGTCCGGGCCATGACGGGCCCTCCCGACGGGCCACCCGGTGGTGATCCTTCCGGACCATCCTGCCCGCCACCCCCGCGATGCACGGCATTTCCGCCGAATTGTGGCGCCACGCAGAGCTGCGCCCGCGTGCTTCGCCCCTTTCGTCCGTCGTAAGCTGCACGGACGCATCGCCGACAGCATGAGCACGCGGAGGGCGTGGGAGGGTCAGGAAACCTCTCGGTCCCCGATGCGCGACCGGACCTCCCCGTAATCCAGCTCCTCCCCACCCACTCCAGGGGCTCGACCGAGCCTCGCGCGGACACTCCAGCAAGGCCTGCCACCACCCACCGGCAGGCCGGACGTCCCGGGGGTGGCCCCCGGCCCCGCAGACCCGCTGGCTCTCCCCGGATCGCCGATGCGTCGTGACCACATTGCGAACTGGAGATCCACGTGGCCGGCCGTATCGAGGACTACGCACTCATCGGGGACATGCAGACCGCCGCCCTGGTCAGCAGGGACGGGGCAGTCGACTGGCTGTGCCTGCCCCGCTTCGACTCGCCGGCGGTCTTCGCCGGCCTGCTCGGCACCGATGAACACGGCTTCTGGCGGATCGGCCCGGCCGAAGTGGTCGCCACCGAAGTGCCCGCCCCGGCGGCCGCCCCGGCCCCGGACGCCGCCCGGGCCCGCTTCACCGACACCGGGGACCTTCGCGTCCCTCCGCCCACCGCGGCCGCGCCAGCCGTCCCCGCCGACCGGCGCCGCTACCGGGGCGACTCGCTGATCCTGGAACAGGAATGGGACTGCCGGGGCGGCAGCGTCCGGGTGATCGACTTCATGCCGCCGCGCCCGCTGGCCGGCCGCGACTCCGTCCCCCAGATGATCCGGATCGTCGAGGGCCTCTCCGGCACCGTCCGGATGCGCTCGGCGGTGCGGATGCGGTTCAGCTACGGCCGGATCGTCCCCTGGGTACACCGGGTCGAGCAGCCCGACGGCGGCCACCGCACCGTCGCCGTGGCCGGCCCCGACTCCGTCTGGCTGGACGGCGAGGCCGACACGTACGGGCGCAACCTCACCACCTACGCCGACTTCACCGTCACGGCCGGCGAGCGGATCGCCTTCGCGCTCACCTGGCAGGCCTCCCACCTGGACCCGCCGACCGCCCCGGACGCCGAGGAGATGCTCGACGCCACCGCCGGCTTCTGGCACGACTGGGCCGGCCAGTGCACCTACCAGGGCCCCTACCGCGAGGCCGTGATCCGCTCGCTGATCACCCTCAAGGGCCTCACCTACGCCCCCACCGGCGGCATCGTCGCCGCCCCCACCACCTCACTGCCCGAGGACATCGGCGGCGAGCGCAACTGGGACTACCGCTACACCTGGCTGCGCGACGCCGCGATCACGCTCTCCTCGCTGCTGCGCACCGGCTACCGCGACGAGGCCAAGGCCTGGCGCGAGTGGCTGCTGCGCGCCGTCGCCGGCGACCCGGAGAACCTGCAGATCATGTACGGCATCGCCGGCGAGCGCGAGCTCACCGAGTCCTCGCTGGACTGGCTGCCCGGCTACGAGGGCTCCCAGCCCGTCCGGGTCGGCAACGGCGCGGCCGGCCAGCTCCAGCTGGACGTCTACGGCGAGGTCGTCGAGGCCCTGCACCTGGCCCACATGACCGGCCTGGTCCGCAACGACCACGCCCACCACCTCCAGCTGCGCCTGATCGAGTACCTGGAGGACCACTGGCAGGAGCCGGACGAGGGCATCTGGGAGGTCCGCGGTCCGCGCCGGCACTTCGTCCACTCCAAGGTGATGGCCTGGGTCGCCGTCGACCGCACCATCAAGCTGCTGGAGCAGACCCCCGAGGACGCGCCGTCCGACGGCCACCTGGACCGCTGGCGCGAGCTGCGCGAGACCATCCACCGGGACGTCTGCGAGAAGGGCTACGACCCGGAGCGCAACACCTTCACCCAGTACTACGGCGGCAAGGAGCTGGACGCCTCGCTGCTGCTGATCCCGCAGGTCGGCTTCCTCCCGCCGGACGACAAGCGGGTGATCGGCACCATCGAGGCGATCCAGCGCGAGCTCTCCACCGAGGACGGCTTCGTGCTGCGCTACCCGACGCACGACGAGAGCGGCAACAACGTCGACGGCCTCTCCGGCCACGAGGGCGCCTTCCTGGCCTGCTCGTTCTGGCTGGCCGACGACCTCGCCATGATCGGCCGGGTGCAGGAGGCCCGCGAGCTCTTCGACAAGCTGCTGGCCCTGCGCAACGACATCGGGCTGCTCGCCGAGGAGTGGGACCCGCGGGAGAAGCGCCAGGTCGGCAACTTCCCGCAGGCCTTCAGCCACGTCCCGCTGATCGACACCGCGCTGCGGCTCACGGCCTGCGGCGGCGCCTACCTCTCCGCCCAGCCGGACGGCCTGGCCGCCGACCGGGCCGAGCAGGCGACCGTCTGAGCGGCTAACCGGTGCGCTGGACCAGCTCGTCGTAGGTGCTGAGCACCTGGGCGACGGTGGCGGCCTCGTCCGGCCAGGTCTCGGCCTGCTGCCGGCCGGCCGCCACCAGCCGTTCGCGGCGGGCCGGGTCGGCCAGCAGCTCGCGCACGGCCCGGCCGATCGCGGCCGCGTCGCCGGGCGGGACCAGCACGGCCGCGTCCCCGACCAGTTCGGGGACGCCGCCGACGGCGGTGGCGACCACCGGCACGCCGGCCCGCATCGCCTCCTGGACCACCAGCGAGCGGGCCTCCCAGCGGCTGGAGACGACCACCACGTCGGCGGCGGCCAGCAGGTCCGGTACGTCGGTGCGGTAGCCGAGCAGGCGGACGGGCAGCTTCTCGGCGGCCACCCGCTCGCGCAGCGCGGCGGCCTCGGGGCCCTCCCCGGCGAGCAGCAGCAGCGGCTCCGGGTCCAGCGCGGCCAGCTCGCGGGAGGCGTCCAGCAGCAGCCCGAAGGCCTTCTGCGGGACGAGCCGGCCGACCGCCAGCAGCAGCGGGCGGTCCGGGCCGTCGCCGAGCAGCGCGGCCCGGGCCCCGGCCCGCTCCAGCCGGCCCTCCGGCATCGGCGGGGCGGCGACCGGCCCGAGCCGGGCGTCGGTGGCGCCCAGCTCGCGGGCCCGGGCCACCAGGTCGGAGGAGGCACCGAGCACCAGGTCGGCGGCGCGCGCCACCCGGCGCTCCATCAGTCGCTGGAGCCGCCGCTCCATGCCGGTGGCCAGCAGCGCGTGGTGCGAGGTGACCACCAGCGGGGTCTCCGGGCGCAGGCCCGGGAAACGGCCGGCGGTGCGCAGCGCAAGGTCCGAGAGGAGCCCGGCGCGCAGGCCGTGGGCGTGCACCACGTCGGCGCCGGTGAAGGCCCGGCGCAGCTCGCCGATCGCGGTGGCGTCGCTGCGGGCGCCCGCGGTGGGGGTGATGTCGACCAGGTGGAATCTGGCGCCGGTGCGGGAGAAGCCGAAGAGCGCGTCCGTGCCGGCGGGAGCGCACACCGTCACGGTCACTCCGTGCGCGACCAGGCCCTGTGCCAGGGAGCGCACGTGCGCACCGATGCCGCCGGTACTGGCGGCCAGGACGAGCACCACGTGCAGCTGACCCGGTTCTGGGGCGGCCGCGGTGGCGCGGGCGGCGGAATGGTCCACGTCGTCTCGCATCCGACTCGATCAGGTTCGCGCGCCGCGGTGCGAGGATTTCCCGCCAGCGACGCTCGGGACTGGAAAGCCAGTGTCCAGCCGCCACCATGCCAGGTCGGCGGCCCTCTTGGACAGTCGGCGCCACCAGGGCGCGTCGCCGTCCGTCCGCGGGGGGCCTAGCGGTGGCGGGGCGCCCTGGCGGCGGCCAGCAGCTCCTCCGCGTGGGCGCGGCCGAGCTCGGAGTCCTCCAGTCCGGCCAGCATCCGGGAGAGTTCGCGCACCCGCTCCTCGTCGTTCAGCACCTTGACACCGCTGCGGGTCACGGTGCCGTCGTTGGTCTTCTCGACCACCAGGTGCCGGTCGGCGAAGGCGGCGACCTGCGGGAGGTGGGTGACCACCACGACCTGGGCGGATTCGGCCAGTTTGGCGAGGCGGCGGCCGATCTCGACCGCGGCCTTGCCACCGACGCCGGCGTCCACCTCGTCGAACAGGTAGGTGGGGACGGGGTCGGCGCCGGCGAAGACCACCTCGACGGCCAGCATCACCCGGGACAGCTCGCCACCGGACGCGCCCTTGGCGATCGGCCGGGGCTGGGCGCCGGGGTGCGGGGCGAGCAGCACCTCGACCTCGTCCACGCCGTGCTGCCCGTAGGCGACGGTGCGGCCCTCGACCTCGATCCCGGACAGGTCGTCGACCTGGCCGATCGAGAAGGTGACCCGGGCGTGCGGCATGGCGAGTTCGGCCAGCTCGGCGGAGACGGCCTCGGCGAAGCGGCCGGCGGCGGCCTGCCGGGCGGCCGAGACCTCGGCCGCCAGCTCGGCCAACTCGGCGCGCAGCGCGGTCTCCTGGGCGCCCAGCTCGTCGATCCGCTCGTCGTCGCCGTCGAGCTCGAGGAGCCGGGCGGAGCCGGCCTCGGCCCAGACCAGCACCTCGGCCAGGGAGTTCTCCGAGCCGCCGTACTTGCGCAGCAGCTGGGCCAGGACGGCCCGGCGGTCCTCGACGGCGGCCAGCCGGACGGGGTCGGCGTCCAGGTCGTCGGCGTAGCCGGCCAGGTCGCCGGCCACGTCGGCGAGCAGGTAACCGACCTCGTTCAGCCGGTCGGCGAGGGTGGCGAGCCGCTCGTCGTGGTGGCGGACGGCGTCCAGGGCGCGGCGGGACTGGGCGAGCAAGGTGCCGGCGTCCAGTGCCTCCGGGTCGGCCGGGTCGCCGGCCAGGGCGGCGTGGGCGAGGGTGGCGGCGGAGGAGAGCGCGTCGGCGTGGCCGAGCCGCTCGGCCTCGGCACTCAGCTCGGCGTCCTCGCCGGCCACCGGCTCGGCGGCGGCGACCTCGTCCAGGCCGAAGCGGAGCAGGTCGGCCTCCTGGGCGCGCTCGCGGGCCCGGGTGGTCAGCTCCTCCAGGGTGGCGGAGACGTCGCGCAGCCGGCGGTAGACCTCGCGGTACCGGGCCAGCGGCTCGGCCACGGCCTCGCCCGCGTAGCGGTCCAGGGCGCCGCGCTGGCGGGCCGGGCGGAGCAGCCGCTGCTGGTCGGTCTGGCCGTGGACGGCGATCAGGTCCTCGCCGAGTTCGGCCAGCAGCCCGACCGGCACGGCCCGGCCGCCGACGTACGCCCGGGAGCGGCCCTCGGCGGAGACGGTCCGGCTGATCAGCAGCGCGCCGTCGTCCAGTTCGGCGCCGGCCTCGACGGCGCGGGCGGCCACCGGGGAGCCGGCGGGCAGCTCGAGGCGGCCCTCGACGACCGCGCGCCCGGCGCCGTTGCGCACCAGGCCCGGGTCGGCGCGGCCGCCGAGCAGCAGCCCGAGGCTGGTCACCACCATCGTCTTGCCGGCGCCGGTCTCACCGGTCACGGCGGTGAAGCCGGGGGCCAGTTCGACCACGGCGTCGTCGATGACCCCAAGATCCCGTATCCGCATCTCGTCCAACACGGTGACGACCTTACGAGGTTCCGCCCCCGGCGCGCGACGAGCGGCAACTCTGCGCCCGCAAGTTCATCCCTTCCGGGAGGTTTGCGCACTGGTGGGGACGGTGCACCACGGCAGAAAGAACTGTGCGAGCGGGCCGATGGCCAGCGCGTACGCGACGGTTCCGACGCCGGCGGTGCCGCCGAGGAGGACACCGGCGGCCAGCACGGTCAGTTCGATGCCGGTCCGGATCAGCCGCAGCGAGCGACCGGTGCGCCGGTGCAGGCCGGTCATCAGGCCGTCACGCGGGCCGGGGCCGAATCGGGCGCCGATGTAGAGGCCGGTGGCCAGGCCGTTCAGCAGGATCGCGGCGGCCATCAGCGCGATACGCGCCGGCAGCGGGCCGGGCGTGTCGACCACCCGCAGGGTCACGTCCATCGCCGCGCCGAGCACCAGCACGTTGGCGACGGTGCCGAGGCCGGGGCGCTGGCGCAGCGGGATCCAGAGCAGCAGGACGAGGGCGCCGCAGATAGTGACCCAGGCGCCCACCGAGAGGCCGGCGGTGCGCTGGAGGCCCTGATGGAAGACGTCCCACGGGTCGAGGCCGAGCCCGGAGCGCAGCATCAGCCCCATGCTCGCCCCGTACAGCCAGAGGCCGACGGCGAGCTGCGGGAGCCGGCGGCCCAGTGCGTGGGTGTCGCCGAGCAGGCGGACGGCGAGGGAGGTCCTGGCAGGGACGGGAACGGGAACGGGGACGGGCGTGGGCGTGGGTGTGGTCGTGGTGGCCATCGGGTCTCCTGCGGGTGGTGCTGCACCCCGGGGCCTTGCCTCCGGCGGTGGCGGACTCCATGGCCGCCCTGCCATGATGGCCAGGCCAATGAAGCCCACTCCAGGGCCAATTCCAAGCAAGTGGACTGATCAGCATGGCCGACTGGCATAGCACTGTCACCGCCGCCGCGCTCGCCCGGCTGCTCTCCACCGCCCGGCTGCCCGAGCCTGCCACCCCCCGCCGGCCCGCCTACCGGACCCTGGCCGGGCAGATCCGGCTGCTGGTCTCCGAAGGTCGGCTGCCGGTCGGCGCCCGGCTGCCCGCCGAACGCGAACTGGCCCTCGCCCTGCGGCTCAGCCGCACCACCGTGGCCACCGCGTACGAGGCCCTGCGCACCGACGGCTACCTGCACAGCCGGCGCGGCTCCGGCAGCTGGACCGCCCTGCCCGAAGGCGCACCACCGCCCGGCGACGCACTGCAGCCGCTGCCGCCGGACGAGCAGGGCCGCACCCTGGACCTCGGCGTCGCCGCGCTGCCCGCCCCACAGCCCTTCCTCGGCGCGGCCGCCGCCCGGGCCGTCGAGCAGCTGCCCGCGTACGCCGCCGGGCACGGTCACTTCCCCACCGGCGTCCCGGTGCTGCGCGAGGCGGTGGCCCGCCGCTACACCGAGCGCGGGCTGCCGACCACCCCCGACCAGATCCTGATCACCATCGGCGCGATGGGCGGCCTGCACCTCGTCCAGCGGGCGCTGATCGGCCGCGGCGACCGGGTCGCCGTCGAGGCGCCCAGCTACGCACACACCCTGCAGGCGCTGCGGCGCGGCGACGCCCGCCTCGTCCCCGTCCCGTACGCCTGGCCCGGCGGCCCGACCCGGCAGCCGGAGTGGGACCTCCCCGAGTGGCGCCGGGTGCTGCACGGCGCCGCGCCCAGAGTCGCCTACGTGATCCCGGACTTCCACAACCCGACCGGTGCCCTCGTCGCCGAGGAGCAGCGCCGTGAGCTGCTGGCCGCCGCCCGCGCCGCCGGCACCGTGGTGCTGGTCGACGAGACCACCGCCGAACTCGGCTGGGGCGTCCCGGACGACGCCGCGCTGCCCCGCCCGATGGCCGCACTGGACCGATCGGCCCAGGTGGTCACGGTCGGCTCGGCCGGCAAGCTGCTCTGGGGCGGCCTGCGGATCGGCTGGGTCCGGGCCGCCCCCGCCCTGGTCCGCCGGCTGGCCTCCGAGCGCGTCTACAGCGACGTCGGCGCCCCGGTGCTGGACCAGCTGATCGCCGCCGAGCTGCTGGGCGAGCCGCTGGCCGCCGTCCGCGCCCACCAGCTGGACCGGATGCGGGCCACCGCCGACGCCTTCGCCCGCGCACTGCCCACCCACCTGCCCGACTGGCGCTACGCCGCCCCGCCCGGCGGGCTCGTGCTCTGGGTCTCCACCGGCGGTGTCTCCGGCGCGGCGCTGGCCCTGGCAGGCGAGCACGGCGGCGTCCGGATCGCCGCGGGCAACCGCTTCGGCTCGGACGGCGCCTTCGAGCACCACATCCGGATCCCGCTCACCCTGCCGGCCCCGGCCGTGCCGGCCGCCGTCGAACGCCTCGCTGAGCTCGCCGCCCGGGCGGCCGCCGGCGGCCGGTGGAACGAAGCCGCCGACGACAGCCAGCCACTGGCGGTATGACGCTCGGTCAGTTCACCGTGGCGGTGGAGGATTCAGTGCGTCTCCGCCCGGCCGCGCCAACCCGTCACCGGCAGCGCGAACTTGGCCACCAGCCGGTCGGTGAACGGCGCCCGGTGCAGCCGCGCCAGACGCACCGGCGTCTGCCCCCGGCGGACCTCCACCCGTGCCCCGGCGGGCAGTTCGACCGAACGGCGGCCGTCGCACCAGAGCACCCCGTGCGGGGTCTTCGGCTGCACCTCCACCGCCAGCACCGAGTCCGGCGAGGTCACCAGCGGCCGGGCGAACAGCGCGTGCGCGCTGATCGGCACCATCAGCAGCGCCTCCACCTCCGGCCAGACCACCGGCCCGCCGCCGGAGAACGCGTACGCCGTCGAACCGGTCGGCGTCGCGCAGACCACCCCGTCACAGCCGAAGTTGGAGACCGGGCGGCCGTCCACCTCGGTCACCACCTCCAGCATCCGCTCCCGGGACGCCTTCTCGATCGACGCCTCGTTCAACGCCCAGTCGTGGTGCACCACATCGCCGTTGGTCCGGACGATCACGTCGAGGGTCATCCGCTCCTCGACCTCGTAGTCGGCGTCGACCACCCGCTCGACCACCACCGCGAGATCGTCCCGCTCGGCCTCGGCGAGGAAGCCCACCCGGCCCAGGTTGATGCCCAGCATCGGCAGCCCGTGCTCGCGCGCCAGCTCCGCACCGCGCAGCAGCGTCCCGTCCCCGCCCGCGACCAGGATCAGCTCACAGCCGTCCGCCGCACCCGGCCCCCCGGCCACCCGCTCGACCCCGTCCGGCAGGTCCAGGTCCACCGCCTCGGCCGCCAGCAGCCGGATTCTGATCCCCGCCTTCAGCAGGCCGTGCACCAGGCCCTCGACACTGCGCAGCGCCGCCTCCCGGCCGGTGTGCGCGATCAGGAAGACCGTACGTTCATCATTCATGCCCGCTGCCCTCTCCCTACGCCTGCCGGGTCGCCCTTGGCCCGGTTCGGCCGCGTCACTCAGCATGACGGACCGGACGTCCGCAGAGCACCCTACCGGGGGCCCTCCGCGACGGCCCGGTCCGCCTCCGCCGGGTCCAACTGCTCGGCGTCCCGGCGCAGCCAGAGGAAGTACTCGACGTTCCCGGACGGCCCCGGCAGGGGGCTCGCCGTGACGGCCCGCACACCCAGCCCGAGCTCCCACGCCTGCCCGGCAACCTGGCGCACCATCTCGGCGCGCAGCTGCGGGCTGCGCACCACCCCGCCGCTGCCGAGCCGCTCCTTGCCGATCTCGAACTGCGGCTTGACCATCAGCACCAGGTCGGCGTCCCCGGCGGCGCAGCCGGCCAGTGCCGGCAGCACCAGGCCGAGCGAGATGAACGAGAGGTCGCCGACCACCAGGTCGACCGGCGTGCCGCCGATCAGGTCCGGGGTCAGCTCGCGCACGTTGGTGCGGTCCATGACCGTCACCCGGTCGTCGCTCTGCAGCGACCAGGCCAGCTGCCCGTAGCCGACGTCCACCGCCAGCACGTGCGCCGCCCCGGCGCGCAGCAACACGTCGGTGAAGCCACCCGTGGAGGCGCCCGCGTCCAGCGCCCGGCGGCCCTCGACCACCAGGCCCTGCGGCACGAACGCGGCGAAGGCGCCGGCCAGCTTGTGGCCGCCGCGCGAGACGTAGTCCGGGTCGTTCTCGTCCTTGGCCACCACGACCGCCGCCGAGGTCTCCACCTGGGTGGCCGGCTTGGTCGCGGTGGTGCCGCCGACGGTCACCCGGCCGGCCGCAATCAGCTCGGACGCGTGCTCGCGCGACCGGGCCAGCTTGCGGCGGACCAGCTCCGCGTCGAGACGGCGTCGTGCCACTGCCACTGGTGTTTCAGCTCCTACAGGTGGTTCTGCGGGTCATCCCCGGCGGGTCATTCCCGGTCGAGCGCGGCCAGCGTGTCGGTGAGCCGCTGGTGAACATCTTCGTACACCGCGACGTGCGCGTCGGTCGGCACCCCGTCCAGCGCCTCCAGCCTGGCCAGCCCGGCGTCGACGGCCGGGTGGCCGGTCGGGGTGAGCTCGACGCCCAGCGGGAGTGATTCGCCCACGGCCGGGTCGGGCGTACCGGCGGTGGGGCCGGGAGCCCCGGCGCCGGTGTCGAGGTCAGGCATCGGGCTGCTCGGGCTTCTTCGCGCTGCCGGTCTTCCGGACGGCGGTCTTCTTCGTCGCGGTCCGCTTGGCCGGCGTCTCCGGCCCGGCAGCCTGCGCCGTCCTTCCGGCCGCGGTCTTCCTCGCCGCCGCCTTCTTGGTGACGGCCTTCTTGGCCACCACGTCCTTGGTGGCCGCATTCTTCGTGGTCGACTTCCGGCCGGTCGTCTTCTTCGCCGCAGGCTTCGGGACGGGCTTCGCGGCCGCCTTGGACGCGGCCTTGGACGCGGTCTCGGGAGTGCCCGCACGCTTCGCCGGGGCCTTCCCCGCCGGACTCTCCGCCACCGGTTCCCGCACCCGCTCCGCCCGCGTCGGCGGCACCGGCGGGTCGACCTCCACCGGTGCGTCGACCTCCACCCGTTCGGCCACTATCGGCTCACCGACCGCCCGGGCAGCGGGCGCCGCCGACTGGTCCTCGCGCTCCCAGCCCTGCCCGAACAGGCCGTCGGCCCGCGGCGCCGGCCCGGGCTCCTCCGCCCCGGCCCCCTGCTTCGCCGCCGAAGCGCCGCTCTCCTCCTCGACCTCGCGCAGCTTGCTCTCCAGGTAGGCGAGCACCACGCCGACCTTGGTCACCTGGTCGCCGACCCGCTCGAAGGCCTTCTCCACCTCGCCGCGCGCCACCCCGACGGCCAGGTCCACCCCGGCCCGCCCGGCGGTCACCGCCTCCTCGGCCAGCGTCTGCAGCGACTTGGCGGACGGCGGGAACTGCCCACCCAGCCGGCGCTCGACCTCGGCGACGTCGACCCCGCCCTTCTCCAGCAGCCCGGCCGCCGTCCCGACGACCCGCTTGCCGACCTCCTCCACCAGCCCGGCGGCGACCTCCACCGCTCCCCGCACCGTCTTCGGCAGCATCCGGGTGCCTCCTTAGCGCCTGCGCGCATTGCTCCGTCGCCGTCGGTGCCCGGACCGTTCCGGGCACCCCACTGACGACGCTACCGCCAAAACCCTCCTGCGGTACCGTGGCCCCGCAGTCACCGCAGTCGCCGCCATACAGGGAGTGGACCAGCCGTCATGGCCAACGCCGAGGAGTGCCGCGCGGCACTTGAGCAGCTCAGCCGGAACCTGGCGAAGTCCACCGGCGACGTGCGCAAGGCGGCCGCCCTCGACCGCTCGCTCACCTGCCGGATCACCGACCTCGACCTGACCTTCACCGGCCGACTGCGCGACGGCCGCATCGACGACGTCACCGAGGCCCCCGGCGCGCCCACCGAGAAGGCCGAGATCCGGCTCACCATGAGCAGCGACGACCTGATCGCCATGGTCGACGGCCGGGTCAAGTTCGCGTCCGCCTGGGCCGGCGGCCGAGTCAGGCTGGAGGCGGGCTTCCGCGACCTGCTGCGGCTGCGCACCCTGCTCTGACGGTCCCCACCGGCCACACGGGGTTCCAGGGGCCCGGCGCCTGCCGTACGGGCTCAGAAGCCCAGCTCGGCCAGCGCCTTCCGGCCGTCCGCCGGCACGCCGTCGGCGTCCAGCGCCGTCCAGGCCGCCGCGCACAGCGCCCGCAGCCCGTCCCAGCGGTCCTCACCGGTGGCCGCGAACCGCAGCTCGCCGTCCTGCACCGCCGCGAGCCAGCCGCCGCAGCCGAAGCCGCCGCCCGGCTGCCCGGCCACCTCCGGGTGCGGGGCCAGCAGCCCGCGCAGGTCCGCCGACAGGTACGTCGGGCGGTGCTCCACGGGCGCCGCCAGCAGCTGCGCCGCCGTCGTCACCCCGGTGAAGACCAGCAGGCTGTCCACCCCGCCGTTGAACGCGCCCTCGATGTCGGTGTCGAGCCGGTCCCCGACCACCAGCGGCCGCCGCGCCCCCGTCCGCAGCACCGTCTCCCGGTGCATCGGCGGCAGCGGCTTGCCCGCCACCTCCGGTTCCACACCCGTCGCCGCCCGCACCGCCGCGACCAGCGTGCCGTTGCCCGGCGCGATGCCGCGCGCCTGCGGCACCGTCAGGTCCAGGTTGGACGCCACCCACGGCAGCCCGCTCTGGATCGCGAACGAGGCCTCCGCCAACTGCTGCCAGCCCACCGAGGGGTCGAAGCCCTGGACCACCGCGAGCGGCTCCTCGGCCAGCGTCCGGACGGCCACCAGGCCGCGCTCGGCCAGCGCCTCCTCCAGGCCCGGACCGCCCACGACCAGCACCTTCGACCCGGCCGGAACCTTCTCGGAGACGACCCGGGCGGCCGCCTGCGCCGAGTTGATCACGTCCGCGGGCTCGGCCGGCACGCCCAGCTCGGTGAGGTGCGCGGCCACCACCCGGGGCGGGCGGGAGGCGTTGTTGGTCACGTACGCCAGCCGCATCCCGGCCGTCCGCGCGGAGGCCAGCGACACCACCGCGTGCTCGATCGCGTGCGGCCCGGCGTACACCACACCGTCGAGGTCCAGCAGCGCCGTGTCGTACGCCTCGGTCAGCGGGAGCCCGCTCCCGCCGGGGGCGGTCCGTCGCGCGGTGGTGGCCGTCTCGGTCATGCCTGCTCTACCTCATTCACTGCGTCGATCGCCGTCATCCGTGTCATCCGTGCCGCGCCGGCCACCCGTGGCCTCCGGGCCGTCCGGGTCGCCTGGGTCACCCGGGCCGTCCGGGCCGGGCGCGGCCTGCGAGCCGTCACCGGCCTGCGGGGGCTCCAGGTACCCCGGTGCCCCCGGCAGCAGCGGTCCGAACGCGCCGGCGCGCGCCGCCAGGGTCGCCCGGGTCTGCCGCAGCGCGGCCCGGTAGTGGTCGCTCTCCGGTCGCATCGCCACGGCCAACGCCAGGTGCTCGGCGGACGTCTCGAAGTCGCCCAACCGCGCCGCCGCGACGCCCCACCCGAACTGAGCGTAGTCGTCCGACGGATCGGCCAGGGCGACGGCCCGGAAGTTCTCCAGCGCCGCCGCGTACGAACCCGCGTCGAACTGCGCTCTCGCCAACGTCTCTCGGATGCTGCGCGAGTGCGGCTCCGCCGCGGCCGCCCGCGCGAGCAGCTGCTCGGCGGCGGCCGGGTGCCCCTGCGCCAGCAGCTGCCCGCCGCGGCGGAACCACTCGTACACGTCCCCCACCGGCTCCCCCGCCCGTCCCTGCGCCGGGACGCCGCCCCCGCCGGGAGCGTCGCCGGCGCCCTCACCGCCCGCGAATCCGTCCGGGGAGCCGTCCGCGCCCCCGGTACCGCCGTCCACCCGCTCCTGCCCACCGCTGCGCTCGCTCACGCCGTACCTCGCCCTCGGTCACGACACCCGCCCCACCGACCAGCACGGGTGTTCCGATCTCTGAACAACGCGTACCCGGTTACGATGCCCAGAATGAGCACCCCCAGTGCAGAAAGCGGAGCGGAGTCTCCGCAGGGCGGCCCCGGCGATCCCGGCCACGTCGCCACCGCAGGTCTGTCCCTGTCCCCTTTCCGTGGCCTCCGATACGTCCCCGACCGGGTCGGCACCCTGGCTGCGGTGACCTCGCCGCCGTACGACGTCGTCGACCCCGGCCGCCGGCTCGACCTGGAGACCGCCGACCCGCACAACGTGGTCCGGCTGATCCTGCCGCGCCCCGAACCGGACGACGCCGGAGACCGCCCCGACCGCGACACCCGCTACCGGCACGCCGCCCGGCTGCTGCGCGACTGGCAGCACGAGGGCGTCCTGGCCGCCGACCCCGAGCCCGCGCTGTACGTCTACGAGCAGCGCGTGCCCGCGACCGGCGACTCCCCGGAGTTGCTCCAGCGCGGCCTGATCGGCGCCCTCGCCGTCAGCGGCAGCGAGGCCGGCGTCGTCCTCCCGCACGAGGACGTGATGCCCCGGCCGGTCGCCGACCGGGTCGGCCTGATGCGCACCACCCGCGCCAACCTCGAACCGCTGCTGCTCACCTACCGGGGCAACGGCGGCGCGGCCGGCGTGGTCGAACGCGCCGTCCAGGGCGAACCGCTGCTCACCACGACCACCACCGACGGCACCCACCACCGTCTCTGGGCCGTCACCGACCCCGCCGAGATCGCCGAGATCGGCCGCGACCTGGCCACCTGCCGGGCGCTGATCGCCGACGGCCACCATCGCTGGGAGATGTACCTGCGGCTCCAGCGCGAACACCGCCACCTGCCGCGCAGCCCGTGGGACCGCGGCCTGGTGCTGCTGGTCGACACCGCCCGCTACCCGCTGAAGGTCCGGGCGATCCACCGGGTGCTGTACCGGCTGCCGGTCGCCGAGGCGCTGGAGAAGCTGGGCGACCGCTGGCAGGTCAAGGAGGTACCCGGCCCGCTGGACACCGCTCTGCAGTCCCTCGCCGAGCAGAAGCGGCACGGCGGCAGCAGCTTCCTGCTGACCGGCGGCGACGGAGCGTTCTGGCTGGTCGGCGAACCCGACGAGGAACTGCTCGACGCCACCGTGCCGCAGGACCGGCCGCAGGAGTGGCGCCACCTGGACGCGACCGTCCTGCACGCCACCCTGCTCGACCACACCTGGCGCGTCCCCGACAGCCCGGACGACATCGGCTACCTGCACACCGCCGTGGCCGCCGAGCGTGAGGCCGCCCGCAGCGGCGGCACCGCCGTCCTGCTGCACCCGGTGCGCGAGAGCGTGGTCCGCCGGCTCGCCGAGCAGGGCGTCACCATGCCGCGGAAGTCCACCTCCTTCGGCCCGAAGCCGGCCACCGGGCTGGTCCTGCGCAGCCTCGAACTGGGCTGACCCGCACCCCGGCCGGAAGCTGTTCCGAAAGCCTCCGAAAGCAGTGAGGCCCTGCCTCGCCCCGGAAGATCCCGGGGCGAGGCAGGGCCTCACTCAGTCAGTACCGCTCGGCGTCAGGCCTTGGCGTCGGTGGAGCGCTCCGGCACCACGCCGTCGAAGTCCTCGTCGATCTCGAGGTCGTCCTCGTCGTAGAACTCCTCGACGTCTTCCTCGTCCTCGAAGATCTCCCGCTCGTCCGCCACGCCGCCGCCACGCGGCTTCGCCGGGGCCTCGGCCTGCTCGGCGTCCTCCTCCAGCTCCGGGTCGAGCGCGTCCACGAACTCCAGGCCGTCGATCTCGGCCAGTCGCTCCGAGGCGTTGGTCGCACCCTCGCTGTCGGCGTCGGCCGCCTTGGCGAACCACTCACGCGCCTCGTCGGCACGGTCGGCCGCGATCAGCGCCTCGGCGTAGGCGTACCGCAGGCGCGCGGTCCACGGCTGCACCGAGCTGGAGGCCAGCTCCGGGCTCTGGAGGGTGACGACGGCCGCGTCGAACTGCTCCATGTCGCTGCGGGCACCGGCCGCGACCAGGCGCATCTCGACCTGGCCGGCCTTGTCCAGCTGCTTCACCTCGGGCTCACCGGCCATGGCCAGCGCCCGCTCCGGACGGCCCAGACCGCGCTCGCAGTCGGCCATCACCGGCCACAGGTCCGCCCGGCCGGTCATCCGGCGGGCGGCGCGGAACTCGGTCAGCGCCTCGGAGTAGCGCTGCGTCATGTACGACGCGAAGCCGGCCGCCTCACGGACGGCGGCCACGCGGGAGGCCAGCCGGAGCGCGACACGCGAGAACTGGTAGGCCTCCTCCGGCTCGCTGTCCAGCAGACGGGCGACCATCACCAGGTTGCGGGCGACATCGTCGGCGAGCGTCTTGGGCAGGCTCTTGAGCTCCTGGCGGACGTCCGCGTCCAGCTCGAAGCCGGTGACGTCCTCCGGGATCGGCAGACGCTTGACGGGCTCGTAGTTGCCCCGACGGTCGTCGTAGTCGCGGCCGCCACGGTCGTCACGGTCGCGGTTGTAGCCGCCCGACGGGCGGTCGTCACGGCCGCGGTTGAAGCCACCACCGGACGGACGGTCGTCGCGACGGAAGCCACCACGGTCGTCACGACGGCCCTCGAAGCGCCCACCGCCGCCGCCACGGCTGTCGCGGCCGCCACGGTCGTCACGGTCACGGTTGAAGCCACCACCGGACGGACGGTCGTCACGACGGAAGCCACCACCCGAGGGGCGGTCGTCCCGGCGGAAGCCGCCACGGTCGTCACGATCGCGGTTGAACCCGCTGGGACGGTCGTCCCGACGGAAGCCACCGCCGGACGGGCGGTCGTCACGACGCGGACGGTCATCACGGTCACGGTTGAAACCGCCACCGCCGGAGGGGCGGTCGTCGCGACGGAAGCCACCACGGTCGTCACGGTCGCGGTTGAAGCCACCACCCGAGGGACGGTCGTCCCGACGGAAACCGCCACGGTCGTCACGGTCGCGGTTGAAGCCACCACCGGAGGGGCGGTCGTCCCGACGGAAGCCACCGCCGGACGGGCGGTCGTC
>NZ_JBVJCO010000018.1:0-987 GCF_055588525.1 Kitasatospora sp. NPDC041988 | reverse complement strand
CGTCACGACGCGGACGGTCGTCACGGTCGCGGTTGAAACCGCCACCGGAGGGGCGGTCGTCCCGACGGAAACCGCCACCGCCGGAGGGGCGGTCGTCCCGACGGAAGCCGCCACCGCCGGAGGGGCGGTCGTCGCGACGGAAACCGCCACGGTCATCGCGGTCGCGGTTGAAGCCACCACCGGAGGGGCGGTCGTCCCGACGGAAGCCACCGCCGGACGGGCGGTCGTCACGACGCGGACGGTCGTCACGGTCGCGGTTGAAACCGCCACCGGAGGGGCGGTCGTCCCGACGGAAACCGCCACCGCCGGAGGGGCGGTCGTCGCGACGGAAACCGCCACGGTCGTCACGGTCACGGTTGAAACCGCCACCGGAGGGGCGGTCGTCCCGACGGAAGCCGCCGCCGGACGGGCGGTCGTCACGACGCGGACGGTCGTCACGGTCACGGTTGAAGCCACCACCGGACGGGCGGTCGTCCCGACGGAAGCCGCCACCGCCGGAGGGGCGGTCGTCGCGACGGAAACCGCCACGGTCATCGCGGTCGCGGTTGAAACCGCCACCCGAGGGACGATCGTCACGACGCGGGCGGTCGTCACGGTCGTCGCGGCGCGGACCACGGTCGTTGGACCAGCCCCCGCGAGACCGGGGCTCGTAGCCGCGGCCGTCGTCCGATCGACGCTCGGGACGGTCCTGGGGCTGGTTCGACATTGTGGCGACTCCTTCTGCTGCTCAGCTCCACCGCGGCCTGGGCGATACACCACTGCCCTCGCGCGGTTCGATGCCGGCCTCCTGGCCGCGCACCTACTCCATTGTCCGACATCCCGGGACGCCCCGCGCCTGGGCGGAAGTCCCGATCTGTCGGGGTTGTACACGTTCGCAAAACACAAAAAGGCCGCGGGGCCAGCGGACCGCTGGGGGCGCGGCCTTGGAGGATTGTTCGGCGGCGTCCTACTCTCCCCCAGGGTCCCCCCTGCAGTACCATCCGCGCT
>NZ_JBVJCO010000017.1:144609-167079 GCF_055588525.1 Kitasatospora sp. NPDC041988 | reverse complement strand
GGAAAGGGGGGGGGGGGCGTGGGGGGGGGGGGGGGGTGGGAAGAGACGAAAGACCAAAGGGGCGGGGGGGGCGGGAGAGCGCGGGGGGACCGCGGTGGGAGGGGGGTCTCAGGGGTTTCGCGCGTCCGGACGCAGGCCCGTCCGGCCGCGCGTCCGGGCCCGTGTAGCAAGGGCCGGCGGGCCCGGCAAGGCCGGCCGCTGGCGGGATCCCGCCAGCGGGGTGAAACGCCCGAAGCGGACATCCGCCGCACCGGGACCACCCGTACCGGCGGGTGGCGAGACCTGGCCAATCCCCGGCGGCGCCCTGTCCTTTCCCCCTGTCGGATTGTCATGCTTCTGTCCAAGCCCCGTTCGACGGCCGTCGCCCCCACCCACCGACCGGCCGTCCAGGACCGCACGGGAGCAGCACGTCAGCGCCCTACCGCCCCACGGCGCCAACCCCGGCGCCCCGGTATGCGGCGTGACCGCGCACACGCGGTTTCCCGGAAGGAACCCCGTACGTGAAGCGAAAGCTGACAGCCGGCGCCGTACTCTCCGCCACCGCCCTGCTGGCCGGCGCCATCCAGGTCGCCGCCGCACCCGCCCAGGCCTCCGCCCCCTCCGTCACCCAGCAGCGCGACGCGCTGATCGCCCTGGCCGGCGGCGAGGCCGCCCCGCTCGCGCAGTCGCTCGCACTCGGCGGCCAGGAGCGGCTGGTCGTCAAGGACGCGGTGGTGGACGCCAACGGCGACCGCCACCTGCGCTACGAGCGCACGCTCGGCGGCCTGCCGGTGATCGGCGGCGACCTGGTGGTGCACCAGAAGGCCAGCGGCTCGATCACCTCGGTGGACCGGGCCTTCACCGGGCAGCTGTCGCTGCCGAGCCTCACCCCGCCGCTCTCCGCCGAGAAGGCCGCCGCCCAGGCGCTCGGAGCCGTCCGGGCCACCGTCGGCATCGCGGCCGACGAGGACGAGGCGGCGATCAGCCGGGTCGACGGCGCCGGCGCGGCCACCCTGGTGGTCTGGGCGGCCGACGGCAGCCCGCGGCTGGCGTACCAGACGGTGGTGCAGGGCCAGCGCGCCGACGGCACCCCGAGCAGCCAGCGGCTGGTCACCGACGCGGCCACCGGCGAGGTGCTCTCCACCCACGAGGAGTTCCAGACCGCGACCGGCAGCGGCAAGGGCGTCCACGTCGGCCCGGTCACCCTGACCACCACCCAGAGCGGCTCGACCTACCAGCTCAAGGACGCCTCGCGGGGCAACCAGTGGACCGGCAACGCCGACAGCGGCAACGCGCTGTACACCGACGCGGACAACGTCTGGGGCAACGGCCTCGCCTCCAACACCCAGTCCGCCGCGGTGGACGCCCAGTTCGGCGCCGGCGCGACCTGGGACTACTACAAGAACACCTTCGGCCGCAGCGGCATCAAGAACAACGGCGTCGGCGCGAGCAGCCGGGTGCACTACGGCAACGCCTACGTCAACGCGTTCTGGAACGACTCCTGCTTCTGCATGACGTACGGCGACGGCGCCAACGACAGCAACCCGCTGACGGCGATCGACGTGGCCGGCCACGAGATGACCCACGGCGTCACCTCCGCCACCGCCGGGCTGGTCTACTCCGGCGAGTCCGGCGGCCTCAACGAGGCCACCTCGGACATCTTCGGCACCATGGTCGAGTGGTACGCCAACCTGCCCTCGGACGTGCCGGACTACCTGATCGGCGAGAAGCTCAACATCAACGGCAACGGCACCCCGCTGCGCTACATGGACAAGCCCTCCAAGGACGGCCGGTCCAAGGACTCCTGGTACTCCGGGGTCGGCAACGTGGACGTCCACTACTCCTCGGGCGTGGCCAACCACTTCTTCTACCTGCTGGCCGAGGGCAGCGGCGCCAAGACCATCAACGGCGTCAGCTACAACAGCCCGACCTCCAACGGCTCCACCGTCACCGGCATCGGCCGGAACAAGGCCGCGGCCATCTGGTACCGCGCGCTGACCGTCTACTTCACCTCCACCACCAACTACAAGGCCGCCCGTACGGCGACCCTGAAGGCGGCCTCCGACCTCTACGGCGCGACCAGCACCGAGTACAAGGCGGTGGCCGCGGCCTGGAGCGCGGTCAACGTCAACTAGCCGGTCGCGAACCACCCCCGGGAATCCGGGCCGCCCCTGAACCACCTCCGGAAACGGCGACAGGCTGCCGGGGCCCTCTGGGAGAGGAGGCCCCGGCAGCCTGTCGGCCGTCGGACGGTCTGCGGCTCAGACCGCGGCGGGCTCGCGGGCCGGAACCGCCTCGCCGAGCTCCTCCTTCTTGAGGAGGCGCTCGGCGAAGAACCCGCCGGTGGGCAGCACCGAGAGGACGAAGAGCAGGATGCCGCGCTTCGCGTCCCAGTTCTGCGCCTGCCAGGCCATGATCCAGAAGACCACGTAGAGGATGAACAGAATCCCGTGGACCATGCCCATCACCGGGACGGCGTCGAAGCTGGTGGTTCGCTTGAGCACCGAGCAGACCAGGAGCAGGAGGAAGGAGAGGCCCTCGGGGCCGGAGACCAGGCGCAGGCGGTGGACGGCGCTGCTGTTCACGATGGGGCACCTCATACCGGAGTCGAAGATCGCTTGTGAACCGGCTCACAAGCATCTCCGCCATTATCACCGAGCACATGTCCCGGCCCACGGCCGGGGTCCGACCCGTGCCGGATGTCACAGCCCTGCAGCAGATCGCCCCCGGTCGCGGCGCCGGGCCGGCCACCGCCCCTATCCTGCTGCCGCGCCCCGGCGATCCGGGCGCCGTCCGCAACGCAGCACCACGGGGGTACCACCGATGTTCAAGCTGGACTGGGACCGAAGGACCTGTGCCCGGCGCGGGCACGTCACCTACGCGCCGACCGAGCCCGAGCTGAACCGCCGCCTGCACGCCACGACCTCGCTCGGCGACGCCTGGCGCTGCCTGCGCTGCGGCGACTTCGCACTCGGCGCCCCGCACGGCTCCGGACCGGCCGACGAGGCACCGCTGGTGCCGCGCGGCAAGGCCCTGCGGGACGTCTTCATCCTCCGCTTCCTCGCCGTCGAGCGGCTGCTGCGCGGGCTGCTGATCGTCGTCGTGGCCTGGGGCGTCTGGAAGTTCTCCAACAGCCAGGACGCCGTGCGCCGGGTCTTCGACGAGAACCTGACGGTGTTCCGGCCCGTGACCGAGCACTTCCACTGGGACCTCGAACACTCCCCGATCGCCGACACCATCCGCAAGACCTTCGACTACAAGCACAGCACCCTGCTGATCGTCGCGGGCGCACTCCTGGTCTACGCGCTGATCGAGATCGTCGAGGCGTACGGGCTCTGGCTGGGCCGGCGCTGGGCCGAGTACCTGACGGTGGTGGCCACCGCGGCCTTCCTCCCGCTGGAGGTGTACGAGCTGACCGAGCACATCAGCGCCCTGAAGATCTGCACGCTGGCGCTGAACATCATCGCGGTGCTCTGGATCCTGCTCTCCAAGCGCCTCTTCGGGCTGCGCGGCGGCGTGGTGGCCTTCGAGGCCGAGCGCCACTCGGCCTCGCTGCTGGAGGTGGAGCAGGCCGCGGGCGCCGTCCCGCAGGGCGCGCAGGCCCGGGTCTGATCCGGGCATTTGTCGCAGACCCGTACCAGAACGCCGACGCCCCCTCCCCCGCGCCCGCCCGAAACGGCTACATTGCGCCCGTGGCACAGTTTCGACTCCAGGGGTCCAAGACGCTCGCCGTCGACATGACGGGCGACGGCGTGAAAGCCAGAAACGGCTCGATGGTCGCGTACAGCGGCCAGATGAGCTTCAAGAAGCTCAGCGGTGGCGGTGACGGCCTGCGTGGCATGGTCACCCGCCGGCTGACCGGCGAGCAGATGACGGTCATGGAGGTGAAGGGGCAGGGCACCTGCTACTTCGCCGACAAGGCCACCGAGATCAACCTCGTCCGGTTGAACGGCGAGACGCTCTACGTCGAGTCCGACAACCTGCTCTGCACCGAGGGCACGCTGCGGACCGGCACCACCTTCACCGGTCTGAACGGCATCTCCTCCGGCAACGGCCTGTTCACCACCAAGGTCGAGGGCAGCGGCTGGGCCGCCGTCACCTCCAAGGGGCCGGCGATCATCCTGCGGGTCACCCAGGGCATGCCGCTGCGGGTGGACCCGGGTGCGTACGTGGCGCACACCGGCAATCTGAACCGCAGCCTCAAGTCCGGCGCCGGCTGGACCACGTTCATCGGCGAGGGCGGTGGCGAGGCCGTCCAGGTGGAGTTCACCGGCGAGGGCCTGGTGTACGTGCAGCCGTCCGAGAAGCTGACCGTCGGGGGCGACGTCTGATGCCGTTCACCAGGATCAACAACAAGATGATCGAGGCCCGGGTCGTCCCCGGGCAGCGCCTGTTCAGCCAGCGCGGCGCGATGCTCGCGTACACCGGCGAGGTCCGGTTCACGCCGAACATCACCGGCGGGCAGGGCGGCGTCATGTCGATGATCGGCCGCCGCGTGGCCAACGAGGACACCCCGCTGATGACGGTCGAGGGCCAGGGCACCGTGATGTTCGGCCACGGCGGCCACCATGTGCACGTGATCGAGCTGGCCGGCGACACCCTGTACGTCGAGGCGGACCGGCTGCTGGCCTTCGAGGGATCGCTGCAGCAGTCCACCATGTTCATGGGCTCGCAGGGCGGTGTGATGGGCATGGTCCGCGGTCAGGTGACCGGCCAGGGCCTGTTCACCACCAAGCTGGACGGCCACGGCGCGGTGGCGGTGATGGCGCACGGCGGCGTCTTCGAGCTGCCGATCACCCCGCACCAGCCGGTGCACGTCGACCCCCAGGCCTATGTCGCGCACCGCGGCCAGGTCCAGAACAAGCTGTCCACCGCGCTGGGCTGGCGCGACATGATCGGACGCGGCTCGGGCGAGGCCTTCCAGCTGGAGCTGTCGGGCAACGGCACCGTGTTCGTGCAGGCGAGCGAGGAGAAGCTCTGATGTCCTACCCGCCGCAGCCCCCGTACGGGCAGCCGAACGACCCGTACGGCCAGCAGCAGCCGTACGGCCAGCCGTCGCCGTACAACCAGCCCACCCAGCCCGGCTTCCCGGTGGCCCCGCCGCCACCCGGCTACGGCCCGCCGCCCGGCCAGGGCTACCCGCCCGCGCCGCCGCAGGGCCACCCCCAGCAGGGCTACCCCGCCCAGGGCTACCCCGCGCAGCAGCCGCCGCAGCAGTACGCCCAGGAGCAGTTCGGCGGCGCCCAAGCCCCGCTGCCCAAGGGGCAGGACGGCTCCGGCCCGGTGGTGCACGACGCGCACAGCCTGCCGGTCGACGACAACGTCAACCCGTACGCCTTCTCGGTGGACCTCAACGGGTCGTACTTCCTGCAGAAGGGCAAGATGATCGCCTACTACGGCGACATCTCCTTCAAGGGCGTCGGCGCCGGCGCGATCGACCGGATGCTCGGCCAGCACTTCAACTCGCCGATGCACGCGGCGGACTGGGTGGTCGCCGAGGGCCGGGGCAAGCTGCTCCTGGCCGACCGGGCCTTCGACCTCAACTCCTACGACCTGGAGGAGGGGAACCTGACGGTCCGCTCGGGCAACCTGCTGGCGTACGAGCCGACGCTGCGGCTGAAGCAGTCGATCATCCCCGGGTTCCTGACCCTGATCGGCACCGGCAAGTTCGTGGCCGCCTCCAACGGCCCGGTGCACTTCGTCGAGCCGCCGATCCGGGTGGACCCGCAGGCGCTGGTCGGCTGGGCGGACTGCCCCGCGCCGTGCCACCACTACGACCACGACTACATGCACGGGGTGATCGGCGGCATCCGCCGGCTGACCGGGCTGGGCGGGGCGTCCGGCGAGGAGCACCAGTTCGAGTTCATCGGCGCCGGTCAGGTGCTGCTGCAGTCGACCGAGGTGCTGATGGCCGAGCGCGCGGTCGGCCAGGTGCACGCCGAGGCGGGCGTGCCGATGGGCGGGGTGCCGTCGCAGCACGCGTCCGGCCACGGCGGCCAGCTGCCCAACGTCAACGTGCCGGGCCTCGGTAACCTGGGCGACCTCGGACGGCGCTTCGGACTCTGAACTTGTACAAGATTTAACTAAATACGGTATGCTGTTCCTCATGGATACGCACACAGTCGACGCCGCGGACGTCTCCCCCTCGGGCCCGGAGGAGGAGACTCCCTGGCTGACCGCCCGGGAGCAGCGGCTGTGGCGCGCCCATCTCGAGGTCGCCAAGCTGCTGGACTACCAGCTCGGCCGTGAACTCCAGCCGCACAACCTCGCGATCAACGACTACGAGATCCTGGTCGTGCTCTCCGAGGCGCCCGAGCGGCGGATGCGGATGACCGACCTGGCCACCGCCACCCTCCAGTCCAAGAGCCGGCTCTCGCACCAGATCACGCGGATGGAGACGGCCGGGCTGGTGCTGCGGCAGGAGTGCCCGGGCGACCGGCGCGGGCTCTACGCCCACCTCACCGAGCAGGGCTGGGAGACCATGCAGACGGTCGCCCCGGACCACGTGCGCAGCGTCCGGGCACACTTCATCGACCGCTTCACGCCCGAGCAGCTCGACGCGATGTACGAGGCGCTGGCCCCGGTCGCCGAACACCTGCGCGGGCTGCGCGGCCGCTCCTGAGCAGGCCCTGACCCCGGACCGTCCTGAACGCCGAGAGGGCCGGTCTCCCGTCGAGTACGGGAGACCGGCCCTCTCGGCGCGTTCAGCCCCGGGTGAGCCCGGCGACCAGCTCGTCGGCGGCCCCGTACGGGTCCAGCTCGCCGGCCACCACCCGCTCGGCCAGCGTGGCCAGGTGGCGGTCGCCGTGCAGATCGCCGATCCGGGCCCGCAGCGCGGCCAGCGCGATCGCCTCGACCTCGTCCGCGGCGCGGCGGCGGCGGCGCGCGGCCAGCTCGCCGTGCTCCTCCAGCCAGGCGCGGTGCTTCTCCAGCGCCTCGACGACCTCGTCCACGCCCTCGCCGCGGGCCGCGACGGTCTTCACGATCGGCGGGCGCCAGTCCCCCGCCTCGCGGGCCTCGCCGAGGCCGAGCATGTGGTTCAGCTCCCGGGCGGTGGCGTCGGCGCCGTCCCGGTCCGCCTTGTTGACCACGAAGACGTCGCCGATCTCCAGGATCCCGGCCTTGGCGGCCTGGATGCCGTCGCCCATCCCGGGGGCGAGCAGCACCACCGTGGTGTCCGCCTGGGCGGCGACCTCCACCTCGGACTGGCCGACGCCGACGGTCTCGACCAGGATCACGTCGCAGCCGGCCGCGTCCAGCACCCGCAGCGCCTGCGGGGCCGACCAGGAGAGGCCGCCGAGGTGGCCCCGGGTGGCCATCGAGCGGATGAAGACCTCCGGGTCGGTGGCGTGGTCCTGCATCCGGACCCGGTCGCCGAGCAGCGCGCCGCCGGAGAACGGCGAGGACGGGTCGACGGCCAGCACCCCGACCCGCTTGCCGAGCCGGCGGTAGGCGGAGACCAGCGCGGAGGTGGAGGTCGACTTGCCCACACCCGGCGACCCGGTCAGCCCGACGGTGTAGGCCCGGCCGGTGTACGGCGCGAGCGCCGCCATCGCCTCGCGCAGCTGCGGGGCGGCGTTCTCGACCAGCGAGATCAGCCGGGCGACGGCACGCGGACGGCCCTGCCGGGCCTGCTCGACCAACGTCGCGACATCGATCATCGGGATCTCCTTAACAGCTCAAGGCTGCGGACCGCTTGTGGCGGTCCGCAGCCCCGAAGATATGTCGGACGATCAGGCCTTCGGAACCCTGACGATCAGTGCGTCGCCCTGGCCGCCGCCGCCGCAGAGCGCGGCCGCGCCGACGCCGCCGCCGCGCCGCTGGAGCTCCAGCGCCAGGTGCAGCACCACGCGGGCGCCCGACATCCCGATCGGGTGGCCGAGCGCGATCGCGCCGCCGTTGACGTTGACGATGTCGGAGGAGACGCCCAGGTCCTTGCCGGACTGGTAGGCGACGGCCGCGAACGCCTCGTTGATCTCGATCAGGTCGAGGTCGGCGACCTCCAGGCCCTCCTTGGCCAGCGCGTGCTTGATCGCGTTGGACGGCTGCGACTGCAGCGAGTTGTCCGGGCCCGCGACGTTGCCGTGCGCGCCGATCTCGGCGATCCAGGTCAGGCCCAGCTCCTCGGCCTTGGCCTTGCTCATCACGACCACGGCGGCGGCGCCGTCGGAGATCTGCGAGGAGGTGCCGGCGGTGATCGTGCCGTCCTTGCTGAAGGCCGGGCGCAGCTTGGCCAGGCCCTCGACGGTGGTGTCCGCGCGGATGCCCTCGTCCTGGCTGAAGACGACCGGCTCGCCCTTGCGCTGCGGGATCTCGACCGGGACGATCTCGGCCTCGAAGACGCCGTTCTGCTGCGCCTTGGCGGCACGCTGGTGCGAGGCGGCGGCGATCTCGTCCTGGACCTCGCGCGGGATGCCGAGGCGGGTGTTGTGCTTCTCGGTGGACTCGCCCATCGGGATGTTCTCGTAGGCGTCGGTCAGACCGTCGTACGCCATCGCGTCCAGCAGCTCGACCGCGCCGTACTTGTAGCCCTCGCGGGACTTCGGCAGCAGGTGCGGGGCGTTGGTCATGGACTCCTGGCCGCCGGCCACCACGATGTCGAACTCGCCGGCGCGGATCAGCTGGTCGGCCAGCGCGATGGCGTCCAGGCCGGAGAGGCACACCTTGTTGATGGTGAGCGCCGGGACGTTCATCGGGATGCCGGCCTTGACGGCGGCCTGGCGGGCCGGGATCTGGCCGGCGCCGGCCTGCAGCACCTGGCCCATGATCACGTACTGGACCTGGTCACCCGTGATGCCGGCCCGCTCGACGGCGGCCTTGATCGCGAAGCCGCCGAGGTCGGCGCCGGAGAATCCCTTGAGCGAACCGAGCAGGCGACCCATCGGGGTCCGCGCACCGGCAACGATCACAGAGGTGGTGTTGGTCATGGGACGAGCCCCTTCGCACGTCGTGGCCAGGTGAGGATGCCGCTCAATGTACTGACCTGTAACCCGCCCGTCACCGGAGCGACGGTGTGATCGAGCGCACTGGCACTGTCCAGTCAACACCGTGTCAACCCGGTCCGGGTGAACCGTGCCGCGACCGTCCGCGCGCCGCAGCCGTGTGAGCAGGCTCGCACCGCCATCGCTGGCGCGCTCCGGCCGCATGCGCTGCACTGTTGCCGTCCCGTTGCCCGCCCAGACCCGGAGGCCACTGTGCTGACCCGCATCGACCACATCGGCATCGCCTGCCGCGACCTCGACAAGACGGTCGAGTTCTACCGCGCCACCTACGGCTTCGAGGTGTTCCACAGCGAGGTCAACGAGGAGCAGGGGGTGCGCGAGGCCATGCTCAAGATCAACGACACCGGCGACGGCGGCGCCTCCTACCTCCAGCTGCTGGAGCCCACCCGGCCCGACTCCACCGTCGCCAAGTGGCTGGAGAAGAACGGCGAGGGCGTCCACCACATCGCCTTCGGCACCGCCGACGTGGACGGCGACTCCGAGGAGATCCGCGCCAAGGGCGTCCGCGTCCTCTACGAGCAGCCGCGGATCGGCTCGATGGGCTCGCGGATCACCTTCCTGCACCCGAAGGACTGCGGCGGCGTCCTGACCGAGCTGGTCACCTCGGCCGAGCCGGCCGATCACGAGGCCCACTGAGCCCCCGGCGGGTGCCGCCGACGGGCGGCACCCGCTGGTGACCCATCAGTAATGTCGCCCTCTGCCCGGAAAACCCCCACGCGGCCATTCCCCCGCAGGGCGCTCCCACTACAATGCCCAGGTGCGCGAAGACTCCGGGGGACGGGGACGACGAGCACGGCCGATGACAGGCCCGTCCGCCCTCCGGTGGTCGGCCCGTCGCAGGGGAGTCCATTACGCGGGCACGGCTGAACAGTCGCAGTTCGGATCTGTCACCATTCTCCAAGGCAAGAGTTCGCCCAGAAGTCCACCCGGACGGGGGAACGCGGAACCACCGCGCTCCCATCGGCCAGGGCTTCGACGACCGTGGCGGACGCCCCCAGCTGAACAAGGGGTCGTCCACCGGCTGCGGATGCAAGGACCAGTCGGACCAGGACCCCGGACAACGGGCGCCCCGGAACGGCCGGGTCGAGGACGCGACCAGGAGATGGATGGGACCGCGGAGTGCGGGGCTACGACCGCTACGAGGCTGACGATCACCTCTCCCAGTTCGAGGCCGAGATGGATCGGACTCGGAAGGAGCGGGACAAGACTGCCGAGCATGCCGAAGACCTCGCCTACCAGGTGGAGGTGCTCCGGGCCAAGCTGCACGAGTCCCGCCGCATGCTCGCCCAGCCGCGCGCCTTCGACGCCGTCTCGGGCCAGGCCGAGCAGATGCTCCGCACCGCCGAGATGCAGGCCCAGCAGCTGCGCGCCGACGCCGAGCGGCACCTGCGCGACTCCCAGGCGGCCACCCAGCGCCTGATGGCCGAGGCCGCCGAGCGCACCGCCCGCCTGGAGGCCGAGCTCGCCGCGCGCCGCCGCCAGCTGGAGGACGAGCTCGCCGAGCTGCGCCGCAGCGCCGAGCAGCACGTCAACGAGAACGTCAACTGGGCCGAACAGACCCGGGCCGGCACCGAGCAGGAGGCCCAGCGCCTGCTCCAGGAGGCCCGCGCCGAGGCCGACCGGCTGATGGCCGGCGCCCGCGCCGAGGCCGCCGCCCTGTCCGACCAGGCCCGCGCGCAGACCGCCGCCGACGTCGACGCCGCCCGCGGGGAGGCCCAGGCCGCCGCCGAGGCCGCCCTCCAGCGCGCCCAGACCGACGCCGAGCGCCTGTTGCGCGCCGCCTCCGAGCAGGCCCAGCAGGCCGGCGCCCAGGCCGCCGCCGACGTCGACGCCGCCCGCGGCGAGGCCCAGCAGCAGCTGGCCGCCGCGCACGTCGCCGCCGAACAGCAGCTCGCCGCCGCGCAGGCCGAGATCGGCCGGCTCAAGGAGCACGCCGCCGCCGAGCAGCAGCGCGCCCAGGAGGCGCTCGGCCACGCCCAGGCCGAGATAGAGCGGCTGCGCGCCGAGGCGATCGCCGAGGCCGAGCGCACCCGGCGGGAGTCCGCCGAGCTGCGCGCCCAGGCCGAGGCCGCCGCCGAGCAGCTCCAGGCCGACGCCGAGGCCGCCGCCGAGCGCAAGGTCGCCGACGGCGAGGCCGCCAGCGAGCAGCGCTCGCAGACCGCCCGCGCCGAGGTGGCCCGGATGGTCGCCCAGGCCACCAAGGAGGCCGAGGCCGTCAAGGCCGAGGCCGCGACCAAGCAGGCCGAGGCGGAGGCCGCCAAGGCCGCCGCCTCCGAGGAGAGCGAGCGGCTGCGCGCCACCGCCGAGTCGGTGGCCGGCGAGCTGCGGGCCGAGGCCGAGGCCGCCATCGCCGACATGCGGGCGCAGGCCGAGTACGAGGTCGCCGAACTGCGGGCGCAGGCCGAGGCCGCCGCCGCACAGCTGCGCAGCGAGGCCGAGGAGGCCGGCCGCGCCGCCGGTGCCAAGGACGCCACCGTCCACCTCGCCAAGGCCGCCAAGACGGCCGAGGAGGTGCTCGCCCGGGCCAATCAGGACGCCGAGGCCGCCCGGACCGGTGCGTCCACGGAGGCCGAGCGAATCCGTACGGAGGCCGCCGCCGAGGCGCAGCGGCTGCGCGAGCAGGCCCAGGCCGCCGTCGAGCAGGCCCAGAACGCCGCCATGGACGACGCCGCGGCCGTCCGCGAGCGGATCCGGGAGATGCAGGACGAGGCCGCCCGGCTGCGGGCCGAGGCGGAGGAGCTGCGCGCCCAGGCCGCCGCCGAGGCCGACCGGGTCCGCGGCGAGGCCCGTCGCCAGGCCGTCGTCCAGATCGAGGAGTCGGCGAAGAACGCCGAGGAGCTGCTCACCAGGGCCAAGGCCGACGCCGACGAGCTGCGCGCGGGCGCGGCCGCCGAGATCGAGCGGCTGCGCGAGCACGCCAAGGAGCAGGCCGCCGAGACCCAGGGGCGCGCCGAGCAGACTCTGGGCCGGGCCCGCGCCGAGGCCGAGAAGACCATCGCCGCCGCCGAGCAGCAGGGCCAGGACGCGCTCGCCGCCGCCAAGGCCGCGGCCGCCGAGAACCGGGCCGCCGCCGAGCGAGAGACGGCCGAACTGCGCCGCGAGGCCAGTGAGTTCGACCAGCAGGTGCGCGCCGGGGCGACCTCCGCCGCGGAGGCGCTGCGGGCCGACGCGCAGGCCGATGCCGCCGCCGTCCGGGACGCCGCCGTCGCCGACGCCGAGCGGTTGCGGACCGAGACCGACACCGAGGTGGCCCGCTCCAGGGCCGAGGCCGAGGCCGCCGCCGACGCGCTGCGCGAGGAGAGCCGGCGCGAGCGCGAGGAGGCCGCCGCCGGGCTGCACCGCGAGCGCGAGGAGACCGCCGAGCAGCTGTCCGCCGCCCGGGCCGCCCGCGAACAGGCCGAACAGGCCGCCGCGGAGCTCACCGAGCACACCGCCGCCGAGACGGCCGCCCTCCGGCAGGCCGCCGAGGCGCACGCCGACCGGGTCCGGGCCGAGGCCGAGCAGACCGCCGCGGAGCTCACCGAGCACACCATCGCCGAGACCTCCCGCCTGCGCGCCGAGGCCGAACAGGCGCTGGAGAGCGCCCGGGCCGCCGCCGAGCAGCGGCTGGCCGAGGCCGAGGCGGCCGCCAAGGAGCTGCGCGAGCGGGCCGAGGCCGACCTCACGCTGGCCTCCGAGCAGGCCGAGACCGTCCGGGCCGAGGCCGGCCGGGAGCTGTCCGAGGCCCGCGCCACCGCCGACTCCGTCCGCGCCGAGGCGCAGGAGGTGCTGGAGCAGGCCCGCGTCGACGGCGAGGAGCTGGTCGCCGCCGCCAAGGCCGAGGGCGCCGCGCTGGTCTCCGTCGCCGAGGACGACGCCGCCGAGGTCCGCCAGTCGGTGGCCGGGATGTACGAGGCCGCCTCACAGCAGATCGCCGAGCTGCGGGCCACCGCCGAGGCCGAGGCCGCCGAGGTCCGCCGGGAGGCCGGGCAGGCCGCCGCCGAACTGCGCGACACCGCCGCCCGCGAGAGCGCCGAACTGCGGGCGCTGGCCGAACGGGAGACGACCGAGCTGCGCGAGCGGACCGACCGCGCCGTCGCCGAGCTGCACGAGACGGCCGACTGGGAGACCACCGAGCAGCGCGCCCTCGCGGACCGCGAGACCACCGAGCAGCGCGCCCTCGCCGACCGCGAGACCGCCGACCTGCGGGCCCGGACCGCCGCCGAGACCGCCGCCCTGCGCGAGCAGACCGAACTGGAGCTGGCCGCCGAACGCGAGGCCGCCGAGGCCGAACTGGGCCGCCGCCGCGCCGAGGCGCAGGCCTACGACGAGCAGCTGCGCGCCGAGGCCGAGACCGAGCTGCGGACCGCCCAGGAGGTCGCCGAGCAGCAGCGCGCCGACGCCGAGGCCCAGGCCGCCCGGACGGTGGCCGCCGCCGAGGCGCAGGCCGCCGCCGCGGTCGCCGAGGCCGAGGAGTTCGCCGCCTCGCTGCGGGCCGAGGCCGAGGAGTACGCGCTGGCCACCCGCAGTCTCGCGGACGAGTACGACGCGGCCACCCACGCCCGTGCCGACGCCTTCGACGCCGACACCCGCGAGGCCGCCGAGCAGTTCGACAAGGCCACCCGCGAGCACGCCAAGTCGGTGCTGGAGAAGGCCTTCGCGGACGCCGAGGCACTCGGCGAGGACGCCCAGACCACCGCGCTGGCCACCACCGCCGCAGCCGAGGAGCAGGCGGACGCGATGGTCGCGGCCGCCCGCAAGGAGGCCGACCGGCTGGTCGCCGCCGGCGAGGCGGCCGGCCAGGCCGAGGTCGAGAAGGGCCGGGCCGACGCCGACGCGCTGCTCTCCGAGGCCCGCCGGGACGCCACCGCGATCCGCGAGCGCGCCGAGGAGCTGCGCGAGCGCACCGACGCCGAGGTGGAGGCCCTGCACGAGCGCGCCCGCAAGGAGAACGCGCAGGCCATGAAGTCGGCCGGCGAGCGGGTTGACGCGCTGGTGACGGCCGCGCAGGAGCAGCTGACCGAGGCCGAGGAGCAGGCGGTGGCCGCCGTCACTGAGGCCGAGGACCGGGCGGCGGCGCTGGTCGCGGCCGCCGAGGACCGCGCCAACGAGCTGACCTCGGAGGCGTCCGCCGAGGCCAGCAAGGTCCGGATCTCGGCCGTCCGCAAGGCGGAGGGCCTGCTGAAGGAGGCCGAGACCAAGCTCGCCGACTCGACCGACCGCGCCGAGGCCCTGATCGTCAAGGCCGAGGCCAAGCTGAAGTCCGCCCAGGACGAGGCGGAGCAGCGGCTCGAATCGGCGTCGGCCGAGGCGCAGAAGCGGCTGCGGACCGCCGAGGAGTCCGCGGACGAGCAGATCGAGCTGGCCAAGGCGGAGTCCGAGCGGCTGCTCACCGAGGCGCGGGCCGAGGCGAAGCGGGTCACCGGCGAGGGCCGGCGCGAGCTGGACGAACTGGTGCGCCGCCGCAAGGACATCAACACCGAGATCTCCAGGGTGCAGGACGTGCTGTCCGCGCTGGAGGCGTTCGAGGCACCGTCACCGGTCGCCCAGGCCAACGGGGGAAGCAACACCAAGAAGGACGGGGGTGCCAAGGCCGGTGCCGGAGTCGGCGCCCCCCGGTCGGGTGGCAATCGCTCCAAGAGCGCACCACCCGATTGAGCGGACATTGTCCGCGAGACAACGGCGTTTCGCCGTAGACACTCCGGTACCGTGTCAGGATTCCCTCAACCACCTCAGCGGTTTGACGACAGGAAGCCCAGAACCCCATGAGCGACAGTCACTCCCCTCACGGCTTCGACCTGGTGCGCCGTGGGTACGAGCGCGCCCAGGTCGACGAGCGGATCACCAAGCTGGTGGCCGACCGTGACAGTGCCTTGACCCGGATCAGCGCGCTGGAGAAGCGCATCGAGGAGCTCCACCTGGAGACCCAGACCGCTCAGGCGGCGGTCACCGAGGCGGAGCCCTCCTACGCCGGTCTCGGCGCCCGCGTCGAGAAGATCCTGCGGCTGGCCGAGGAGGAGGCCAAGGACCTGCGCGACGAGGCGCACCGCGCCGCCGAGCAGCACCGCGAGCTCGCCGAGGCCGCCGCCCAGCAGGTCCGCACCGAGGCCGAGAACTACGCCAAGGACCGCAAGGCCAAGGCCGAGGACGAGGGTCTGCGGATCGTCGACAAGGCCAAGAGCGACAGCGCCCAGCTGCGCGCCGAGGCCAACAAGGACGCCCAGAACAAGCGTGAGGAGGCGGACGCCCTCTTCGAGGAGACCCGCACCAAGGCCGCCCAGGCCGCGCTGGAGTTCGAGACCAACCTGGCCAAGCGCCGCGAGCAGTCCGAGCGTGACCTGGCCGCCCGCCAGGCCAAGGCCGAGAAGCGCCTGGCCGAGATCGAGCACCGGGCCGAGCAGCTGCGCCTGGAGGCCGAGAAGCTGCGCACCGACGCCGAGCGCCGGGCCCGCCAGACCGTCGAGACGGCCCAGCGCCAGTCCGAGGACATCGTGGCGGACGCCAACGCCAAGGCCGACCGGATCCGCAGCGAATCCGAGCGCGAGCTGGCGGCGCTCACCAACCGCCGCGACAGCATCAACGCCCAGCTGACCAACGTCCGCGAGATGCTGGCGACGCTGACCGGCGCGGCCGTGGCCGCCGCGTCGCTGCCGAACGACGACACCATGGGCGTGCCCGCCCAGCAGTCGCGCTGACGCCGCGGCACGACGGGCCCTCACCCTCCGGGGTGGGGGCCCGTCGTGCTGTCCGGCCGGGCCGCAGGGCCGGCGCAGCAGCGGGGGGGGGGGGGGGGGGGGGGGGGGGGAAGGGGGGGGGGGGGGGGGGGGGGGCCCCCCCCCCCCCCCCCGCGCGCGTTCACCGCGGGTAGGCCCCGTCCGGCCGCTGGTGGCCGCAGCTCAGCTGGTTGCCGTCGTCGTCCGAGACGGTGCCGAACCACGAGGTGCACCAGACCGAGACCGAGTCCGGCCAGTACTGGACCTCGAAGGGGTGGCCCGGGCCGTAGTCCCCGTACGAGGTGACGATGAAGGTCTCCCCCGGCCGCAGCCAGTAGTCCTCGCCGAGCGGCTCCAGCGTCAGCTCGACCAGGCCCTCCCCCCGGTTGGTGACGGGCATCCGGCCGGTGACCTCCAGCGCCGAGAAGTCCCAGCTGCCCGGCTCCGCGCTCCCCTCGCTCATCCGGCCACCCGCTCCAGCAGCCGGCGGACGACGGCGTCGAACTGCTCCGGCGCCTCCAGCGCGCTCAGGTGACCCACGCGCGGGAGCACGGTCAGCTCGGCGTCCGGCCGCGCCCGCGCCATCAGTTCGGCCTCGGAGAGCGGCATCAGGCCGTCCTCCGCGCCCGCCACCACGGCGACCGGCACCCGCACCCCGGCCAGCACGTCCAGGGTCTCCGGCCGGGCCGCCATCGCCCGCTGCGCCCAGGCGACCGCCGCCGGCGGCGCCGCTGCGATCATCCCCTGCACCCGGTCGACCAGGTGCCCGGAGTCCGGCCCGAGCTGGCCGGCCGCCACCTTCTCGTCCAGCAGCAGCTGGACGCTGTCGCGGGCCAGCACCGCGGCGGCGATCCGCTCCCGGTTGGCCCGGGCGGCGTCGGTGTCGGCGGTGGCCTTGGTGTTGGCCAGCAGCAGCCCGGCCAGCCGGTCCGGGTGGCGGCGGGCGAAGGCCAGCGCGACGTACCCGCCCATCGAGAGGCCGCCGAGCACCACCCGCTCGATCCCGGCCGCGTCCAGCAGCAGGGCGACATCGTCGGCGACCGCGTCCAGCGAGGGCTCGTCCGTGCCCAGCTCGGTGCCGCCGAAGCCGCGCTGGTCGGGGGCGAGGACCCGGGCCTCGTGGCCGGTGGTTCCGGGCAGGGAATCCAGTTGGGCGGACCACATCGAGGCGTTGAGCGGGAAGGCGTGCAACAGCACGAGGGGTGTTCCGGTACCGCTCTCGCGGACGGACACTGCGGAGGGGAGCTGGGTCATGCGCCCACCGTATTCCGGTGCGCCCGGCGGGCCCACTCAGCGGGCCGCCCTGTCCGCTTTGTCATAGCCTGACGGAGAGTAAGGGAGCGCGAATGATCGAGTTGCACGACCTGACAAAACGTTACGGCAAGACCCTTGCCGTGGACCGGCTGAGCTTCCAGGTGCCGCAGGGCGTGGTCACCGGCTTCCTCGGCCCCAACGGTGCGGGCAAGTCCACCACGATGCGCATGATCCTCGACCTGGACCGGCCCACCGCCGGCCGGGTCACCATCGACGGCAAGAGGTACGGACAGCTCAGCGAGCCGCTCAAGTACATCGGCGCGCTGCTGGAGGCCAAGGCCGTCCACCCCGGCCGCAGCGCCCGCGACCACCTGCTCTGGCTCGCCCAGAGCAACCGCATCCCCACCTCCCGGGTGGACGAGGTGCTCGCCCTGGTCGGCCTCACCCCGGTCGCCCGCAAGCGCGCCCGCGGCTTCTCGCTCGGCATGGGCCAGCGGCTCGGCATCGCCTCCGCCCTGCTCGGCGACCCCGAGATCGTGATGTTCGACGAGCCGGTCAACGGGCTCGACCCGGAGGGCATCCTCTGGATCCGCAACCTGATGAAGCGCCTCGCCGGCGAGGGCCGGACCGTCTTCGTCTCCTCCCACCTGATGAGCGAGATGGCCGTCACCGCCGACCGCCTGGTCGTGATCGGCAGGGGCCGGCTGCTCGCCGACATGTCGATGGCCGAGTTCATCCGGCACAACTCGCGCTCCGCCGTCCGGCTGCGCACCCCGCACCCCGAGCGGCTGCTGGACGTGCTGGCCGGCGCCGGGCTCCGGCACGAACCCGGCCCGGACGGCTCGTACGAGGTGGTCGACGGAAACCTCGCCCAGCTCGGCGAACTGGCTGCCGGCCACGGCGTGGTGCTGCACGAGCTGAGCCCCCAACAGGCCTCGCTGGAAGAGGCGTTCATGCAGATGACGGCCGACTCGGTGGAGTACCACGCCGGGGACGGCGAGGGCCGCGACGCGGCCGGCGCACCCGGCACCTGGGGCGCCACCTGGCAGGGCGGCACGGCGAAGCAGCCGGCGGCCAGCGGCACGGAGGAGAACTGAGATGGCGTCCTTCCCGGCGGTCCTGCGCTCCGAGTGGACGAAGATCCGCAGCGTCCGCTCGACGGTCTGGACGCTCGCACTGGCCTTCGTCGTCACGCTCGGTGTCGGTGCTCTGCTCTCCCTGCTCACCAACAACAACTTCGCCGAGTTCCGCGGCGACGAGGACACCCCGTTCGACGCCACCGGGACGGCTTTCTCCGGCATCATGCTGGGCGAACTGGCCATCATCGTCTTCGGCGTGCTCGCGGTCGGCAACGAGTACAGCAGCGGGATGATCAGGGTCACCCTGGCCGCCGTCCCGCAGCGCGGCACCCTGCTGACCGGCAAGGCGGTGGTGCTCGGCGCCCTGGCCTTCGCGGTCTCCCTGGTCACGGCGTTCATCACGTTCTTCGTCGGCCAGGCCCTGCTCGGCGACCACTCCACCAGCATCTCCGAACCGCACGTGCTGCGTGCGGTGTTCGGCGCGGCGCTCTACCTGACGATGCTCTGCCTCTTCTCGGCCGGCGTCACCGCGATGCTGCACAACCAGACGCTGGCGCTCGGCGTCCTGGTGCCGTTCTTCTTCCTGCTCTCGCCGATCCTCTCGGCGGTGCCGAAGGTCAAGACACTGGCCCACTACTTCCCGGACTACGCGGGCTCGCGGATGCTCCTGGTGTACGAGCAGCACGGCCAGCCGTACGGCCCCTGGGCCGGCTTCGCGATCTGCCTGGCCTGGACGCTGGCCGCACTGGTCGGCGGCGCGTTGGTCCTGAAGAACCGCGACGCCTGACCAGGGCGGTGTGACCCGCGGCGCCCCTCAGTAGCGGGGGGCGCCGCGGCCGCGCTGGATGTTCGAGGCGCGGCGCTCGCGGGCGCCCCAGCAGGCGCGGTGCCAGTGCCGCCGGTCGTCCACCCCGGCGCCGTGCATCGGCCAGGCCACCACATGGCCGACGCCCGGGGGGATCTCCTGGTCGCAGCCCGGGCAGCGGTAGAACCGGCCGGGCGTGCCCGCCACCGTCTGGACGACCCATTCGTCGCCCTGATAGCTGTCGGTGCGGCGCAGCGCGCCACCGAGCGGGGCGGCCGGCTCCGCCGTCTCGCGATCGGCGGCGGTCTTGATCCGGTTGCGGCGGGGCGACACGTCGGGCTACCTCTCTGCGGGGGCTCGGAACCATTCCAGCCTAGGGCGTGCGACTCATCCCCAGGGCCCCTATCACGCCACTGTCCGGCACTTCGGTGTTTCCCGTGATATCCACCCGATCTTCCGCGAAATTCGTGGTTCGGCGTGCCATTGGCACATGACATCGGTTACTCACAAGGGGACAGGCGGGGCCCGCAGACCCTGCGCGCACCCGAGGAGGCCCAAGGATGACCAAGACCAGCGCCCGAGCCGAGACCCGCCGGCCCGTCGGAGTCCGGTCCCCGGCACCCGGCCAGGTGCTGGCGGCCGCCGTCCCGGTGACCGCCGCCCCTGCCGCCCCGCTGCCCGCGCCGCAGCGCTCCGGCGCGCTCCCCCCGGAGACGGCGCCCGTCCGCGTCGGCGCCTTCCTGCTCTCGGCGCAGTTCCCCGGCCAGACCCACGGCGAGGCCCTGGACCGGACCGTCCGGGCCGCCGTCGAGGCCGAGCGGGCGGGCCTGGACAGCGTCTGGCTGGCCGAACACCACTTCGTCCCGTACGGGGTCTGCCCGAACGCCGCCACCCTCGCCGCGATGCTGCTCGGCCGCACCCGCCGGATCGGCGTCGGTACGGCGGTCAGCGTGCTCTCCACCGCCCACCCGGTGTCCCTCGGCGAGCAGGCCGCGCTGCTGCACCTCACCTCGGGCGGGCGGTTCACGCTCGGGGTCGGCCGCGGCGGGCCCTGGATCGACCTGGACGTGTTCGGCAGCGGCGTGGACGCCTTCGAGCAGGGCTTCCCCGAGCGGCTCGACCTGCTGCTGCGCTGGCTGCGCGGCTCCCGGGTCGGCGCGGACGGGCCGCAGTTCAGCTTCCCCGAGGTGGCCGTGGTGCCGCGGGCGAGCGAGCCGCCGCGCACGCCCGACCTCGGCGCCTGGCTCGGCCTCGGCGACCAGTCCGGGCTGCTGCGCTTCCCCCGTCAGCGCAAGGACGCCGACGGGGCCGGCGACGAACTCACCACCGCGGGGCGCCCGGCGGCCGGCCCGCCGGTGGTGGTCGCCTGCACCTCGCCCGGTGGGGTCCGGCTGGCCGCCGAACGCGGGCTGCCGATGCTGCTCGGCATGCACTCCGGCGACGACGACAAGCTGCAGATGCTGGAGCTGTACCGGACGGCCTGGCTGGCCGCCGGGCGCGGCGAGGAGCAGCTGCGCCGGGTGACCCGCCAGCACGTCGCGGCCGGCGTGGCCCAGGTGGACGACCGGACCTCGACCGCCAGGGCCACCCTGCTGCGGGCGATGCCGGGCTGGTTCGAGTACGGGCTCGGCGCGCACCGCACGGTGGACGGCCGGGAGCGCAAGATGCGCGACCCGCACCAGTACACCGAACTCCTTTGCGACCTGCACGCGGTGGGCACGCCGAAGCAGTGCGCCGACCGGCTGCTGGCCACCGCCGAGCGCACCGGAATCCGCCGCTTCGCGCTGCTCGCCGAGGGCAGCGGCGACCGCGAGGCCACCCTGCACAACATCGCCCGGCTCGGCTCCGAGGTCCTGCCGCAGCTGAGCTGAGCAGCTCGCCGTCCGCCGACGGGCGGCCCGGGCCGCCCCTCCCCCTTGGCGGGGGCGGGGCGGCCCGGTGGCGTGCCGGCGCCGGGGCGGCGCGATCCGACGACGGGTCAGCAGTCCCGGAGCTCCTCGGACTGGTTGAGCAGCTGCTCCCGGACGGACGTGAAGCGGTCGAACCGCGCCTCGTTGGAGTCCGACGGCAGGAACACCGCCACCCGGTGACAGTTCTGGAAGGCCAGCCGGACACCGAAGTGGCGCTGCAGCGCACCCCGGATGGCGTCGCTGGCGAGGGCCCGGAGGAGCTGGCCGCGGGCCTGCTCGCTGGGCGGCGGTACGTGGTTGTCGGCGAAGTCGGTGCCGTCGACCTTCGCCTGGGCGACCAGCGAACTGATCAGCTCCCAGGCGTACGGCAGGGAGACGCGGACGCAGTCGACGAATTCCCGCTCGTCGACCTCGCCCCGCTCGGCCTTCTCGAGCAGGGCCGGTGAGACGTCGAGCGACATGGATTCTCCTCTCGCGGTCCACCCGCGCGGCGCCCGGGTGGTGATGCGTAGTCCAAGCTGAGGGTGAGGGTGGGCGAATCGCGCGTGATGTCCGGAACACCGTCGGACGGCTGTTTCCGGCACCGTGCGGAGGCGTCGGCGCCGAGGACGTGTCGAGGGACGTGTCGGGGGCGTCGGCCGCTCAGAACAGCGTGGCAGTCAACGGAGGGCCAGGCCGGTGATTCCTTCGGATTGCTCCGGAAATACGCCTCGGTGCACCAGATTGGCCGGATCACGTTGGATCGTTCATCCGAAGTCTCCATCCCCGTTGACAGCGCTCCTGCGAGCACTCCGTCACACACCGTAGCGGCCCGAGGGAATGGGCGCCAGGGTGCCGACAGGCGTTCGCCGGATCGCCGAACCTCCATGTTCGCGGGGTTCGCGGATTCTTCACCCGGTCGTCGCGGAATCGCATCAACTGGCCCCAGTGGGCTAGCGTGGTCGACCGTGCGTCTCGTAATTGCCCGCTGCTCAGTCGACTATGCCGGTCGGCTCTCCGCCCATCTGCCCTCCGCCACCAGGCTCATCCTGGTCAAGGCCGACGGCAGCGTCAGCATCCACGCCGACGACCGCGCCTACAAGCCGCTCAACTGGATGTCCCCGCCGTGCGTCCTCAGAGAGGCCGACGGGGTCTGGACGGTGGAGAACAAGGCCGGCGAGAAACTCATCATCACACTGGAGGAGGTGCTGCACGACTCGTCCCACGAGCTCGGGGTCGACCCGGGCCTGATCAAGGACGGCGTCGAGGCACACCTCCAGGTGCTGCTGGCGGACCGGATGGAGGTGCTCGGCGCCGGCTGGTCCCTGATCCGCCGCGAGTACCCGACCGCGATCGGCCCGGTCGACATCCTCTGCCGCGACTCGGACGGCGCGACGGTCGCCGTCGAGATCAAGCGCCGCGGCGAGATCGACGGCGTCGAACAGCTCACCCGGTACCTGGAGCTGCTCAACCGGGACCCGCTGCTCGCCCCGGTCAAGGGCATCTTCGCCGCGCAGGAGATCAAGCCCCAGGCCCGCGTCCTGGCCACCGACCGCGGCATCGGCTGCGTGGTGCTGGACTACGACGCGCTGCGCGGCATCGACGACGACAAGCTGAAGCTGTTCTGACCCGGACCGCTCCCTGACCGGTCAGGGCGTGGACGGAGGCGGGGGGGGGGGGGGGGGGGGGGGGGGGGGGGGGGGTTGGGGGGGGGGGGGGGGGGGGGGGGGGGGGGGGGGGGGGGGGGGGGGAGGGGGGGGCGGGCTTCGT
>NZ_JBVJCO010000017.1:66984-144599 GCF_055588525.1 Kitasatospora sp. NPDC041988 | reverse complement strand
CGTTAGGCGGAGCCAAAAAAAAAAAGCGGAGGCTTTCCCCCCTCGACCCCCCCCCTGCTTGGCCGGGGCGTGGACGGGGCCCCCTCCGCCCCCCCCCCCCCCCCCGGCGTCGTGCTTGGCGGGGCACTGGTGGTCGCCGTGGGCGAGCTGGGCGTGGTGGTCACCGGCGGCGTCGTGGTGGTGCCCCCACCGGACTGTCCGCCCGCCGCGCCCCCGTTCGCGCCGCCGTTCGCGCCGCCCGAGCCCGAGCCGGAACCCGAGCCCCCGGCCGAACCCCCCGCCGAACCGCCGGGCGGCGGCGGGTTGCCGCCCGCGCCACCCGCTCCCCCCGCGCCGCCCGCCGGGGGCTGCGACTGGCCCGGGGCCGGGGGCTGCGAGGCGGACTCGCCGGCGCTCGGCGACTTGCTCGGCTTCTTCGACGCGGACGGCGAGTGCGACGCCCCGCTGCTGCTCGCCGACGGCTCCGGGCCGGTCTCCTCCGCAGCCGGGGAGCCGCCCGGGCTCTCCGTGCCGTCGGAGGCCGCCGCACCGGGGCTGAGGCTCGGCCGGGGCGTCGGCATGCCCCCGGGCAGGCCGGTGCCGTCGTCCGTGCTGCTGTGCGGGTCGGTGCCCCGGTGCCCGTCCGGGCCGGCGACGCTCATCGCGACGGCCGTGCCGAGGACGCCGAGCGCGAGCACCGCCGCCGAGGCGGCGATCGCCGTGCGGCGGGTACGGCCGGCCGTGCCGGGGGTGGTCTTGAACCGCCACGGCACCTGCGCGATCGCCCGGATGACGGGCCGTCGCGCGGGCACCGGGCCGGCCTGGGCGGCGGCGGGCAGCTGCCGGCCGTCGGCGCGCAGCAGGTCCAGCATCCGGCGGGCGCCGGCCGCCCCGCGTGGCTCGCCGAGCGTGGCCCGCAGCGTGAGCGCGGACTCCAGTTCGGCGGCCGCCCGGCCGGGCTCCCGGACGCAGATCGCGTGGACGCCCAACTCGTGGTGGAACCAGGCCTCGTCGGCCCGGGAGCCGCTCTGCCGGGCGGCCTCCAGGCCGAGCATCAGGGCGCGCTCCCAGGCCCCCCAGCGCAGTGCCAGCGCCAGCGCCGGGGCGGCCGCCCGGGCCAGCCGGACGACGGCGGCGTGCCGGCCGGCGGTGCGGTCGGCCAGCAGGACGCCGACCACCACCTCGGCCTCGGCCGCGATCTGCTCGGTGGAGACCGAACTGTGCCCGACCCACCAGGCGAAGTGCTCGGCGGCGCCGTCGATGCTGCTGCGGGCCGGCCAGTGCGGCGCGAGGAGTTCGAGCGCGCCCGCGGTGAGCCGGTGGTGGCCGCCGATGGACACCGCGAGCCCGGCGTCGGCGAGTTCGTGCAGGGCGCTCTCGCCCTGGCCGACGTCGATCAGCGCCGGCAGGTGCGGGGCGGTCGGGCATTCGCCGCCGAGCGCCACGGCGAGCCGCAGCACGGCCTGGGCGGGCTCGGTCAGGCCCTCGGCGAGCCGGACGGCGGGCGAGGCGCTCTCGGCGACGGACGGCAGCGGGACGGTCCGGCGCAGCGCGCCCTCACGGACCGCCGGATCGGGGTCGTGGACGGGCTCCTGGACCACACCGAAGACGTCGAGGCGGTCCTCCTCCGCGGCCACCAGCGCGTCCACCGCGACGTCCCGCTGCCGCAGCAGCGCGGCGGCCTGGACGAAGCGCAGTGGCAGCCCCTCGGACTCGAACCAGAGGTCGACGGCCCACGCCTTCTCGGCCACGTCGAGCGGGCGGCCGGCCAGCCGGGCGGCGAGCGCGAGGCAGGCGGGGCGGGAGAGCCCGGCGACGAGGTGGTCCCGGAGCCGGGAGTCGGCGGGCAGCGGCGGGCTGTCGGGGCCGACGGAGATCAGGAAGGCGCAGTCGGGGGCGGCGGCGAGCAGCTGTTCCAGCTCGGGGCCGGCCTGCTCGACCTCGTCGATCACCACGATCGCGCCGACCCGGCCGAGGTGTTCGGCGAGCTGTCCGGGGTCGGGGCGGAAGCCGGGGGCCTGATGGGTGGCGGCGAAGAGGTCCTGGAGGAGGTCGGCGGCGGTGCGGCGGTGGCCGCAGAGCTGGACGACGCCGCCGGGCGCGAGGTCGCCGGCCGCTTCGGCGACGGCCGACAGCAGGGCGCTGCGGCCGGAGCCGGCCTGGCCGACCAGGCGTATCGAGCGGCCCTCGGCGAGCAGGCCGAGCAGCTGGGCGATGTCGGCCTCGCGGTCGAGCAGCGGGAGGTCGGCGGGCCCGGCGCCGAGGGCGAGCGGTCCGACCGCGCGGCCGGGGCCGCCGACCGGGCCGCGGGCGGGTTCGGTGCGCTCGATCCGGCGGGGGCGGGGGCGCCACTCCTCGGGGCAGGGGCGCACTTCGGAGCCGTCCGGGGTGCCGACGGTCACCAGCAGTCCGCCGGAGACGAGTTCACCGCCCCGGGTGCGTACGGCCTCCTGCCGGAACTCACCGGATGGCTGTCCCACGATCTGCTCCGCCCCTACTCGGCCGACGACTTCGAACGGCCGTCTCCGGGCTGGGGGGTACCACCCGGCCGGAGGCTGGGGGAGCCGGACCTCGACCCGGCGGCCGTGTTCTGACGGCAGACTCTTGCACATCCGCCGCCGCGCGCGCAGCGCGGTACCACCCCGAACCGGGGAACGGCGGCCTACAGCACCGGGCCGAGCACGGGCAGGGTGGCGCCGCGGGGCTCGGCGACGACGCCCTCGACGGCGAGGATGCGGTGCAGCCGGGTGGCCACCAGCAGCCGCTGGAGCTGGGCCGGGACGGAGCGCAGCACCAGCCGGCGGCCGATCCGGCCGGCCCGCCGGTGGGTGCCCATGATCACGCCGAGGCCGGTGGCGTCCCAGAACTCCAGCCGGGCGAGGTCGAGGACGAGGTCGCCCAGCCCGCCGTCGACGGCATGGTGCAGCCGGACCCGCGCGTCGGCGGCGGTGCGCACGTCGAGGCGGCCCTCGATGGCCAGCGCGGCGTGGTCGCCCGTGATGCGCATGGTCTCCTCCTCCGCCTGGCGGGTCACTGGTACGGGTCGTCCCGCCCCGGCCGCGCCGGGCCCGGGAGCGGGTGTCCATCCGGGCGGGCCTGAAGCCCCGCGCCCGGGCCCGGCCGCAGCCATCGGCGTGGGTCGGGTTCCCCCTCATCTGACGGTGAACCAGGTCCGCAGGTTGCTGGTTCCGGCCAGATCTGAAGCAACTTCACTCGTCCGAGGGAATATACGCAGGAACTCTCCATACCTACGCTCGATTACCGCCCAAATCACCCGTCTGCGGCACCCGGCGTGAGGAAACTCACCCGCCCCCGGCCGGGCGGGCCGTACGATGCTCCGATCGCACGGCCCGCCTGGTCACGCGCCTTGGTGGGTCACTTGCCCGGGTACGGGTAGAAGCCCCGGCCGCTCTTGCGGCCCAGGTCGCCGGCGGTGACCATGCGCGCCATGATCTCCGGCGCGGCGAACTTCTCGTCCTGGGTCTCGGCGTAGATGTTCCGGGCGGCGTGCAGCAGGATGTCGACGCCGGTCAGGTCGGCGGTCTCCAGCGGGCCCATCGGGTGGCCGAAACCGAGCCGGCAGGCGGTGTCGATGTCCTCGGCGGTGGCGACGCCCGACTCGTAGAGCTTGGCGGCCTCGACGACCAGCGCGGTGATCAGGCGGGTGGTGACGAAGCCGGCCACGTCGCGGTTGACGACGACGACGTCCTTGCCGACGCCCTCGGCGAAGGCACGGGCGGTGGCCAGCGCCTCGTCACTGGTCTTGTAGCCGCGGACCAGCTCGACCAGCTTCATCAGCGGCACCGGCGAGAAGAAGTGCACGCCGACGACCGACTCGGGGCGCCCGGTGGCGGCCGCGATCCGGGTGATCGGGATGGCGGAGGTGTTGGAGGCCAGCACCGCGCCGTCCTTGGCGATCTTGTCGAGCTCCCGGAAGACGCCTTCCTTGACGTCCAGCTGCTCGAAGACCGCCTCGACCACGATGTCGGCCTCGGCGACCGCACCCAGGTCGGTGGTGGTGGTGATCCGGCCGAGCGCCGCCTCGGCGTCCTCGGCGGTCAGGCGACCCTTGGAGACGAACTTCTCGTACGAGGCACGGATGCCCGCGAGCCCGCGCTGCAGCGCCTCCTCGGTGACGTCCCGCAGCACCACCGGGTGTCCGGCCTGGGCGGAGACCTGGGCGATGCCGGCCCCCATCAGGCCGGCGCCGATCACGGCGATCTGCTGGCTGGACGCGTTGCTCATGGCTTGGTCTCCCGGATGCCGTCGCCGCCCTGCGGGCGGGCCCTGAAGGCGGCTCAGGGCAGGGATCACCCGCCACGAGCCGCGTCACTCTGCGCGGGACTCTAATGCCCTTCACGCGCCCGTGGTGGCATCCGAGAGTGTGATCTGCAACCGACCGGCCGGGCGGGAAGGTCAGCCGATCAACTGGTCGGAGACTCAGATGCCCAGGCCGAGGTCCTGGGCCAGGATCGCCGCCTGCACCCGGCTGCGCAGCCGCAGCTTGGCCAGGATCCGGCTGACGTGCGTCTTGGTGGTCGCCTCCGCCATCTCCAGCCGCCCGGCGATCTCGCCGTTGGAGAGCCCGGCGCCGAGGCAGGCCAGCACCTCCCGCTCGCGCGGCGTGAGCCCGGCCACCGCCTCCCGGACGTCCGGCCCGACGGCCCGGTCCGGGCGGGCGAAGGAGCCGATCAGCCGCCTGGTCACCGAGGGCGCCAGCATGCCGTCCCCGCGTGCCACCGTACGGATGCCCTCGACCAGGGTGTCCGCCTCCAGGTCCTTCAGCAGGAACCCGGCCGCGCCGGCCCGCAGTGCGCCGTAGACGTACTCGTCCAGGTCGAAGGTGGTCAGCACCAGCACCTGGGCGGCCCCGGCGGCCACCACCTGGCGGGTCGCCGAGACGCCGTCCAGCCGGGGCATCTGCACGTCCATCAGGACGACGTCGGGCCGCAGCTCCAGCGCGAGCCGGACCGCCTCCTCGCCGTCCGCAGCCTGCCCGACCACATCGAGGTCCGGCTCGGCCCGCAGGATCATCACCAGCGCGGCGCGGACCGCCGCCTGGTCCTCCGCCACCAGCACCCGGATCGTCATGCCCGCCCCTCTCCGCCTTCGGTCACCAGCGCCCGCGGCAGCACCGCGCGTACGCTCCAGAACTCCCCCTCCGGTCCGGCCGTGAAGCTGCCGCCGAGCAGTCCGGCCCGCTCCCGCATGCCCACCATGCCCGCCCGGGCACCGGGCAGCTCCCGGCCGGCGCCGCTGCGGTACGGGCTGTCCACCGCGATCCGCAGCTCCTCCGGCCGGTACTCCAGCAGCACCCGGACGTGCCCCGACCCGGCGTGCTTGAGCGCGTTGGTCAGGGACTCCTGGACGATCCGGTACGCCGCCAGGTTGACCGGCACCGGCAGCTCCCCGCGGTCGCCGCGCTCGGTGAGCTCGAAGTCCAGACCGACGTCCTGCCCGGCCGCCCGGGCCTTGGCCAGCAGCGCGTCGACCGCCTCCAGGTCGGGTGCGGCGTACGACGCGTCGGCCTCTCCCCCGCCACTGTCCCGCAGCAGGCCGATCATGCGGCGCATTTCGGCCAATCCCTGGACGCTGTTCTCCCGGATCACCGCCAGCACCTCCACCAGCGGGTCGTCCTCGGGCCGCCGCTGGCGGCGGGCCACCGACTGGGCGCCGGTGGCGTGGATCGCGATGGCCGACAGGTGGTTGGCCACCACATCGTGCAACTCCCGCGCCATCCGGGCCCGTTCGGCGACGACGGCCTCGCGCCGGTCCAGTTCGGAGAGCAGTGCGGTCTGTTCGGCCCGCAGCCGCTGGGTCTCCGCCTCCTGGCGGTGCTTGCGGACGATGTCGCCGGTCCAGACCGGCGCCAGGTAGACCAGCGTGGTCAGCACCACGACGGCCACCGCGGTCGGCGCGTCGCTGTAGATCAGCACCACCGTCGAGAGCCCCAGCACCGAGGCCGCACCGGTCAGATGCAGCACCCGCGACATCTTCGGGCTGCCGTAGAGCACCGCGGCGTACAGCAGGTCGGTGTACATCAGGGTGGTCGCCAGGAGCGCCCCGGTGAAGATGCTGACCGCGAAGACGACCCCGCCGACCGTCACGATGAGGACCGGCCGGGTGCGCCGGAACGGCTCCAGCGAGGCCATCACCAGCAGCGGCGGAACGGCCATCCAGCGGGGGATGTGCTCGGAGCCGTCGTAGACCCCGACGGCGATCAGGAACAGGCCCCCGAGCAGCCCGAAGAGCGCGATCGCCCGGTCTTGCTGCCGCGGGGTGAGGTTGGGTCTGCGCACGGCCCCATCAGATCATCTCCGGCCGGGCGGGCGGCTCCGATGCGGGGAGGAGGCGCCGTACATCGAAAGGTGCAGACCGGGCTCGGCTCCGGCGACGACGCCGCGCGGACCCGCGTCGGAAAGGCTGGAAGCGTCACCGAGAGCCGCGGAGCCCACCATGATCGTCACCCTCATCCTCGCCGCCGAGGCCGCCTTCTGGATCCTCCTCGGGCTCGGCCTGGCCACCCGCTACCTGCTGCGGTGGCGCAGGACGAGCACCGTGCTGCTGGTCGGCCTGCCGGCGGTGGACCTCACGCTGTTCGTCCTCACCGTCCTCGACCTGCGCGGCGGCGCCTCCGCGAGCTGGACGCACGCGCTGGCCGCGGGCTACGCGGGCTTCTCCATCGGGTACGGGCCCTCACTGGTCCGCTGGGCCGACCGGCACTTCCAGTACCGCTTCGCCGGCGGCCCCAAGCCGAAGCCCTCCCCCAAGTACGGCCCCGAGCGGACCCGCCACGAGTGGCAGGTCTGCGGCCGCACCGTGGTCTCGGCCGGCATCACGCTGGGCCTGATCACCGCCCTGGTGCCGCTCTCCGCCGGCGCCGCGCACTTCTCCGCCTTCACCGGCTGGTACATCCGGCTGGGCCTGGCCGCCGGGATCAACGTGATCGTGGCCGCCTGCTACTCGCGCTGGCCCAAGGAGGCGCCGGCCGACGCGATCGTCGAGGACGGCCACGTGGTCGGCTGGAAGATCCCGCAGCAGCAGTAGGCAGTAGGCAGTAGGCAGTAGGCCCCGCAGGGGAGGTCAGCGGTTCTCGCCGGGCACCCAGAGCACGTCGCCCTGCTCCTTGTTGGCCGTCCGGGCCAGGATGAACAGCAGGTCGGAGAGCCGGTTCAGGTACTTGGCGGTCAGCGGGTTGACGCTCTCCCCGTGCTCCTCGATGGCGGCCCAGGTGGCCCGCTCGGCCCGGCGCACCACCGTGCAGGCCAGGTGCAGGTAGGCGGCGCCCGCGGTGCCCCCGGGGAGGATGAAGCTGCGCAGCTTCTCCAGCGACTCCAGGTAGTGGTCGCAGTCCTCCTCCAGCTTGTCGATGTAGGACTGCAGCACCCGCAGCGGCGGGTACTTCGGGTCCTCCACCACCGGGGTGGCCAGGTCGGCGCCGACGTCGAAGAGGTCGTTCTGCACCCGGGTGAGGACGGCGGAGACGTCCTCCGTGAGCCCGCCGGCGGCGATCGCCACACCGATCGCGGCGTTCGCCTCGTTGGTGTCGGCGTACGCGACCAGGCGCGGGTCGGTCTTGGTCGTACGGCTCATGTCACCGAGCGCGGTGGTGCCGTCGTCGCCGGTACGGGTGTAGATGCGCGTCAGATTGACCATGGGGTCAAGAGTAGCCAAGCGGTTAGGCGACGTTAACCTCCCCCAGCCTCCGGCCGGGAGGTACCCCCACCCCGAGGGTCTCGTCGCTACGCGACGTTGACTCTCTGCCCGGGGGGTGCGGCTTCCAGCCAGGCGAGGAAGCCGGTCAGCGCGTCCTCGCTCATCGCCAGCTCCAGGGGGGCGCCGTTGTGCAGGCACCGCAGCACGACCGAGCCGGAGAGCAGCGCCAGCTCCTCCTGGCCCTCGGGGTAGCGCCGGCCGAGCACCTCGATCTCCCGGCGCGGCAGCACCTTGCGCGGGCGCGGGGCGTACGAGAAGACCCGGAACCACTCGATCGAGTCACCGCTGTAGCGGCCGATACCAAAAACCCACCCCTTGCCGTCGGTCTGGGGGACCGGGGCCGAGGTGGGTTTGCCGTTCTCGTCGAGGTCGGGCTGCGTCGAGGCGTCGGCGGGCATTTTGAGCCGGTAGCTGCAGTCGAACGTGCCGCCGACCCGCTGGATCACACGGCGTCGTACCGCGAACGCGACCAGGCCGATCACACCCGAGGCCACGACCGCCGCACACACCACAAGGGCGAGGACCATGCTCACCTACCTCCTCGCTACCCGCGTTCCCCGTGTCGGTCGTATGAGGCGACCGCGTTGACCTACCAACTGAGACGACAGTCCCGGGGTCACGCTCGCGCGTCCCCGGGACCGTCGGTCGACCCCGCTAGAGGGTCTGGCGCACTCAGGCGTGGGCCTTGAGACCGCGCGCCGCGAACAGACGCACCTCGGCGCGTCGCTCGGCGTGCTCGTCCAGGTCCGACTGCGCCTTCTCCAGCGCACGCTCCGCGCGCGCGACGTCGATCTCGTCCGCCAGCTCGGCGATCTCCGCGAGCAGAGACAGCTTGTTGTCGGCGAAGGAGATGAAGCCGCCGTGCACAGCGGCGATCACGGTGCCGCCGTCCACCGTGCGGATGGTGACCGGACCGGTCTCCAGCACGCTCAGCACCGGGGTGTGGCCCGGCATGATGCCGGTGTCACCGGAGGCCGTACGGGCGACGACGATGGTGGCCGCACCGGACCACACCTTGCGGTCGGCTGCGACCAGCTCGACGTGCAGCTCAGCCAACGTGGGCTCCTAGGCTCATGCAACCCCCGATTACTCGGGAGTTTCGGTAAGAATAACGGGCCCGCGCCCCCGGCATGAAACCGGCGGCACGGATTTGACCGGAATCACAGCCGATGCGACGCGAGGGGTGGGTCCCAGGGCTGGGGCCCACCCCTCACGGTCACTCAGCTGCTACCGGCCGCGATTACTTCTTCGCCAGCTCGGCGGCGTTCTTCTCGAGGTCCTCGATGCCACCGCACATGAAGAAGGCCTGCTCCGGGACGGAGTCGTACTTGCCGTCGGCGATCGAGTTGAAGGCCTCGATCGTCTCGGACAGCGGCACGGTCGAACCCTCGACACCGGTGAACTGCTTCGCCACGTAGGTGTTCTGCGAGAGGAAGCGCTCGATGCGACGGGCACGGTGAACCGTGACCTTGTCCTCCTCGGACAGCTCGTCGATACCGAGGATCGCGATGATGTCCTGGAGGTCCTTGTACTTCTGCAGGATCCCCTTGATACGGATGGCCGTCTCGTAGTGGTTCGCCGCGATGTACCGGGGGTCGAGGATGCGGGACGTGGAGTCCAGCGGGTCGACGGCCGGGTAGATGCCCTTCTCCGAGATCGGGCGCGACAGAACGGTCGTCGCGTCCAGGTGGGCGAAGGTGGTGGCCGGGGCCGGGTCGGTCAGGTCGTCCGCGGGGACGTAGATCGCCTGCATCGAGGTGATCGAGTGACCGCGGGTCGAGGTGATGCGCTCCTGCAGGAGGCCCATCTCGTCGGCCAGGTTCGGCTGGTAGCCCACCGCGGAGGGCATACGGCCGAGCAGGGTCGACACCTCGGAACCGGCCTGGGTGAACCGGAAGATGTTGTCGATGAAGAGGAGCACGTCCTGCTTCTCGACGTCACGGAAGTACTCCGCCATGGTCAGCGCGGAGAGCGCGACGCGCAGACGGGTGCCCGGCGGCTCGTCCATCTGGCCGAAGACCAGCGCGGTCTTGTCCAGAACGCCCGAGTCGACCATCTCGTCGATGAGGTCGTTGCCCTCACGGGTGCGCTCGCCGACGCCGGCGAACACCGACACACCACCGAAGTTCTCGGCGACGCGGTAGATCATCTCCTGGATCAGAACGGTCTTGCCGACACCGGCACCACCGAACAGACCGATCTTGCCACCCGTGACGTACGGGGTGAGCAGGTCGATGACCTTGATGCCGGTCTCGAACATCTCGGTCTTGGACTCGAGGTCCTTGAACTCCGGGGCCTTGCGGTGGATCGGCCACCGGACCTCGACCTGGGACTCGAACTCGTCCTTGTCGACGTTCAGCACGTCACCGAGGGCGTTGAAGACCTTGCCCTTGGTGATCTGGCCGACCGGGACGGAGATGGCCGCGCCGGTGTCGCTGACCTGCGTGCCACGGACCAGGCCGTCGGTCGGCTGCATCGAGATGCCGCGGACCATGCCGTCGCCGAGGTGCTGGGCGACCTCGAGGGTCAGGGTCTTCTTGCCCGAGCCGTCGGGGTTCTCCACCTCGACGTGCAGGGCGTTGTACATGTTCGGAATCGCGTCGACGGGGAACTCCACGTCGACGACCGGGCCGATGACCCGCGCGACGCGGCCCGTCGCCGTGGTCGGCTCAACAGTGGTGGTCATTCTCATTCGCTCCCGCGGCTAGCGTCGGCGAGGGCGTTGGCACCGCCGACGATCTCGCTGATTTCCTGGGTGATCTCGGCCTGACGGGCCGAGTTGGCAAGCCGCGTGAGCGACTTGATGAGCTCGCCGGCATTGTCCGTCGCGCTCTTCATCGCACGCCGGCGAGCGGCGTGCTCCGAGGCGGCCGACTGCAGCAACGCGTTGTAGATCCGGCTCTCGACGTACCGCGGCAGCAGCGCGTCGAGGACGCCCTCCGCCGACGGCTCGAAGTCGTACAGCGGAAAGATCTCCGACTTGGCCGGCGTCTGGTCGCTGAGCTGGACCTCGTCCAGCTTCAGCGGCAGCAGCCGGGCGTCGACCGCGTTCTGCGTCAGCATCGACACGAACTCGGTCGAGACGAGGTGGAGCTCGTCCACGCCGCCCGTCTCGGCCGTGAAGGCCTCGATCAGGTCGGCCGCCACGGCCTTCGCGTCGCCGTAGGTCGGCTTGTCGGAGAATCCCGTCCACGAGCCCGCGACCGTGAAGTCGCGGAAGCTGTAGTACGAGACGCCCTTGCGGCCGACGATGTACGTCACCACGTCCTTGCCCTCGCCGCGGAGCCGCTCGGTGAGCGTGAGCGCCGCCTTGATGGCGTTGGTCGAGTAACCGCCCGCCAGACCGCGGTCCGCCGTGATCAGCAGGACGGCGGCCCGGGTGGCGTTCGGGTTCTCGGTGGTGAGCGGGTGCTTGGCGTTGGACCGGGTGGCCACCGCCGTCACCGCCCGGGTGAGCTCATCGGCGTACGGAGTGGAGGCGGCCACCGCGCGCTGCGCCTTGACGATGCGCGACGCGGAGATCATCTCCATCGCCTTGGTGATCTTCTTCGTCGCGGTGACAGAGCGGATCCGGCGCTTGTAGACCCGAAGCTGTGCTCCCATGGGTCGTTACGTCCTTTCCCTCGCTACCGGACTCAGGCCTGCTCGCCGAGCAGCTTGCCCTCGGCGGTGGTGAAGCCCTGCTTGAAGGCGTCGATCGCGGTGGTCAGCGCGTCGACGGTGCCGTCGGCGAGCAGACCGGTCTCGACGATGCCGGCCAGCAGGTCCTTGTGCTGCAGGCGCACGTGGTCCAGGAACTCACGCTCGAAGCGGCGGATGTCCGCCACCGGGACGTCGTCCAGCTTGCCGGTGGTGCCGGCCCAGATGGAGACGACCTGCTCCTCGACCGGGAACGGCTGGTACTGGCCCTGCTTCAGCAGCTCGACCATGCGCGCACCGCGCTCCAGCTGGGCCTTGGAGGCCGCGTCCAGGTCGGAACCGAAGGCGGCGAACGCCTCCAGCTCACGGTACTGGGCGAGGTCCAGGCGCAGACGGCCGGCGACCGAGCGCATGGCCTTGATCTGGGCGGAGCCACCGACGCGGGAGACCGAGATACCGACGTTCACGGCCGGGCGGATGCCGGCGTTGAACAGGTCGGACTCCAGGAAGCACTGGCCGTCGGTGATGGAGATGACGTTGGTCGGGATGTACGCCGAGACGTCGTTGGCCTTGGTCTCGATGATCGGCAGACCGGTCATCGAGCCGCCGCCCAGGGCGTCGTTCAGCTTGGCGCAGCGCTCCAGCAGGCGGGAGTGCAGGTAGAAGACGTCACCCGGGTAGGCCTCACGGCCCGGCGGGCGGCGCAGCAGCAGGGAGACGGAGCGGTAGGCCTCGGCCTGCTTCGACAGGTCGTCGAAGATGATCAGGACGTGCTTGCCGTCGTACATCCACTCCTGGCCGATGGCCGAGCCGGTGTACGGGGCGAGGTACTTGAAGCCGGCCGGGTCGGAGGCGGGAGCAGCCACGATGGTGGTGTACTCCAGCGCGCCGGCCTCCTCCAGGGCGCCACGGACGGACGCGATGGTGGAGCCCTTCTGGCCCACGGCGACGTAGATGCAGCGGACCTGCTTCTCCGGGTCGCCCGAGCGCCAGTTGTCACGCTGGTTGATGATCGTGTCGACGGCCACCGCGGTCTTGCCGGTCTGGCGGTCGCCGATGATCAGCTGGCGCTGGCCGCGGCCGATCGGGGTCATCGCGTCGATGGCCTTGATGCCGGTCTGCAGCGGCTGCTTGACCGACTTGCGGGCCATGACGCCGGGGGCCTGCAGCTCCAGGGCACGGCGGCCGGTGGAGGCGATGTCGCCCAGACCGTCGATCGGGTTGCCCAGCGGGTCCACGACGCGGCCGAGGTAGCCGTCGCCGACCGGCACGGAGAGGACCTCGCCGGTGCGGCGCACCGTCTGGCCCTCCTCGATGCCGCCGAACTCACCGAGGATGACGACACCGATCTCGCGGGTGTCGAGGTTCAGCGCGAGGCCGAGCGTGCCGTCCTCGAACTTCAGCAGCTCGTTCGCCATGACCGAGGGCAGACCCTCGACATGCGCGATACCGTCCGCCGCGTCAGTGACCGTGCCGACCTCTTCACGCGAGGCGGCGTCCGGCTGGTACGACTGGACAAAGTCGGCCAGCGCGTCCCGGATTTCCTCCGGACGGATCGTAAGCTCCGCCATCAGGCTTCCCTGCTCTCCTAGTTTGCGATCCTCGGCCCGCCATTGAGGGCCGCAAGTATTCGACTCTCGGCCGGGTCTCTCGAACCGGCCGTACGATTTGCCGGCTCCGGTGGAGCCGGTTCCCGACCGAGGGTCGGATGTGCTTCGGTACTCAGCCTTCGAGCGACTGGCGAGCGCCTTCGAGGCGGCTCGACACGGTGCCGTCGATGATCTCGTCGCCGATCTGGACCCGGACACCGCCGACGACCTCGGGGTCGACGTCGATGTTCAGGTGCACCTGGCGACCGTAGAGCCGGCCCAGAGCGCCCGACAGGCGCTCCTTCTGCCCGTCCGACAGCGGCACCGCGGTGGTGACCAGGGCCACCACGCGCCCGCGCCGAGCGGCGGCGAGCTTCGAGTAGGACTCCAGGCCCTGCTCAAGGCTACGGCCACGCGGAGCGTTGACCAGGGCGGTGACCAGCCGGACTGTGCCGGCGTTGGCGCGGCCGCCGAGCAGCTTCTTGATCAGCGCCGCCTTGGGGGCGGCACCGGCCTTCGGCTCGGTCAGCGCGGAGCGCAGCTCGTTCGAGCCGCTCACCACCCGGCCGAACCGGAACAGCTCGTCCTCGACGTCGTCCAGGACACCGGCCTTCTCGGCGGCGATGACCTCGGCGTACGCGGCCAGCTCCTCGACGGCGTCGACCAGGTCACGCGAGCCCGACCAGCGGGAGCGGACCAGGCCGGAGACCAGGTCGAGGGTCTCGCCGGAGACCTGACCGGTCAGCAGCGAGGAGACCAGCTGGGCCTTGTCCTGGCCCGACCGGGACGGGTCGGTCAGGACGCGGCGCAGCGACACCTCACGGTCCAGGAGGACCGTGACGGCGGTGAGCTCCTCGGCGAGCTTGGCCGCGTCCACCGAGGTGGAGTCGGTCAGGCCTTCGAGGTTCTGCCGCCCGGCGGCGAGGGCCTCGCGGCTGGCGCCGATCACTTGGCCGCACCCTGAGCAACGGCGGCCTTGGCCTCCAGCTCGTCCAGGAAGCGGTCAATCACGCCGCTCTGCCGGGCGTGGTCCTCAAGGGACTCACCCACGATGCGGGAGGCGAGCTGCGAAGCCAGCGAACCCACGTCCTGGCGCAGGGCGGCAGTCGCCTGCTTCTTGTCGGCCTCGATCTGGGCGTGACCGGCGGCGACGATGGCCTCGCGCTGACGCTGGCCCTCCTCGCGCATCTCGCCGAGCTGGGCAGCGCCCTGCTCGCGAGCCTGCTCGATGATGCGGGCAGCCTCGTGACGCGCCTCGGCGAGCTCGGCACGGTACTGCTCAAGCAGGGCCTGGGCCTCAGCCTGAGCGGCCTCGGCCCGCTCCATCCCGCCCTCGATGGCGTCCCGGCGCTCCGACAGCACCTTCTCGATGCTGGGGAGGAGCTTCTTGCCGAGCAGGCCGAAGACGATGAAGAAGCAGAGCAGGCCGATGATGATCTCGGGCCACGCGGGGAGGAGAGGATTCATCTTCTCCTCCTCCTGCGCAAGCTGAGCCACGATGCCCATGCTCATATCTGGACCTTCCTCGAAAGGGTCTGCGGCGGGATTACTTGTTGCCGAAGACGAACGGCATGACGATGCCGATGAGGGCGAGCGCCTCGGTCAGCGCGAAGCCGATGAACATGTTGGAGCGGATGAGACCAGCGGCCTCGGGCTGACGGGCCATGGCCTGGACACCGTTACCGAAGATGAGACCGACGCCGATGCCGGGGCCGATCGCGGCGAGGCCGTAGCCGATGGACGCGACGGAACCGTAGACAGTGCCCTCAGCGAGGAAGCTCATTGCAGTTGTCCTTTGCAGGGTGGTGAACCGGTGGTGATTGGCCACCGGGCGTATCCGGGAGGTTGGTTCAGGGAGGGCCGAAGCCCCCTGGCTCAGTGCGCCTCTTCGAGGGCACCGGCGATGTAGCTGCTGGCCAGCATCACGAAGATGTAGGCCTGCAGGAACTGGACCAGCAGCTCGAAGGCGGTCAGGGCGACGGCGACGATGAACGAGGCCGAGCCGTAGAGCGCACCCAGGGTCGGGCTGAGCAGGTACCAGGAGGCGATGGAGAACATCACGATCAGCAGGTGGCCGGCGAACATGTTCGCGAAGGCTCGGACCGCGAGCGTGAAGGGGCGCACGAAGATGTTCGAGAAGAACTCGATCGGCACCAGGATGAACATGACCCAGCCGGGGATGCCCGAGGGCCAGCAGAGGTTCTTGAAGCCGCCGACGAAGCCGTGCTTCTTGAAGGTCAGCGTCATGTAGGTGACCCACACGACGCCGGCCAGACCCGCCGGGAACGCGATCGCGGCCGTCACCGGGAACTGGGCGAACGGGATGATCGACATGATGTTCATCAGCCAGATGAAGAAGAACATCGAGACGAGCATCGGGACGTACTTCTCGCCCTTCTTGCCGATCGTCTCCAGCACGATGGACCGCTTGACGAAGTCGTAGCCGATCTCAGCGACCAGCTGCAGCTTGCCGGGAACGAGGCGCGGCTTGGCGAAGGAGGCCCAGAAGAAGACGACGACAAGCACTGCGACGACCATCGACAGCAGCATCGGCTTGTTGAAGTAGAAGCTGCCGATCGTGAAGATCGGCTTGAAGTCGAACTCGTTCAGGCCCGGGGCCGGGAAGCCGCAGCCAGCGTCCCCGAAGTGGCAACTGCCTGAGGCGAGGAACGTGAGCTGATCAGCACTCACCACGGACTCCTTCGTCGTGACGCATGGTTACGGCAACCTCGGTGTGTCGGCGTGGCCTGCGGCCACGGAGCGGCACTGAAACTTGATGGGGTTCTCGCGGACCCCGCGCGGCGGTTAGCTTCGCCGCTGCGGGACCATCGAAGACTGCGCGGGTCCGGGGGGCGATCCGTCCATCGATCGGACAGACCTGGCCACTTCCCGTACTCCGTTGTTGCGACGGACGATAGCAGCCCGTCAGGGCCGTATAAACACCGCCCCCCTCGTTGGGGGGACAGTCGGGCCTCGTCACTGTTGACGCCCCGAGTCGGAAGGCTTGTCGGCCTTGTTTTCGGAGGCGTCGGTGTCGACGTAGAAGGTCTTGGCCTTGAGGGCGCCGCGCACCTGGAAGCCCGTCCAGATCAGGGCGCAGCCCAGCAGTGTGAAGGCGAACGCCTGCCGGTTGAAGAGTTCGGTGTTCTTGAAGACCGCGAGGACGATACCGACCAGCAGGATCTGAGTGGTGTAGACCAGGAGTCCGGCAGCCATCATGATGTGCGGGTTCGACCTGGTCAGCCGGTCGAGTGCGACCTGGCCGAAGCTGAAGAAGGCCATCACCAGCAGCGTTCCGAACAGGGCGCCGAGCGCTCCCTTGCCACCCGCGACGGCAAAGGAGATCACCATGGCGATGATTCCGGCGACCGCAGTGGGGATCGCGGCGCCTCGGAGGATCCGGGCGTCGTTGGACGGCATGTCGGCAGCTCCGGCGGCATGTCGATGTGGCAGGGGGACGGGCACAGAACGCGGTGGGTGGCACCGACCGAGGGATCGCCGCAGGCCTTGCCGCTCCGCGGCGGGCCCGGCGAGGGAGACCGACCAGGGACGGAAGTCCTCCACCTGTCAGGTCTTTCGGCGTGTTCTCGGTACTCGTGAACGGTATCACAAACTATTTGATGAGAGCTTTACCATGAATGTGTGGTACCTGTCACACCAGCGGCCCAACAGTGCCGCCTTACGGGTGAACCATCTTGACGGTACGTCAGTTCATCTGTCGGCCACGGTTGGTTCCATTGCCGTTGCCGCTGCCGTTGCCGTTCCCGCCGACCGCGGACGAGCCCTTGGGCAGTTCGCCGAGCAGTTCCTTGTCCTTGGCGGACAGCTCGGCCATCGGCGCCGAGGTCGGCGCGGGTGCCACGGCGTCGCTCCCGGCGGCCGGCGCGGCACTCCGGGCCGGGCCGCGGCGCCGGTAGCGCGGCGGGACGAAGCCCTGCACCGCGCGCGGGGCCCGCGGGCGGAACCGCGGGGTGAGCAGCACCACCAGGCCGACCAGGCAGAGCCCGGCCAGCGTCAGCACCACCGTGCGGCCGGTGTTGGTGACCGAGAAGGCGACGGTGCCGAAGGCGATCAGCGCGGCCCAGAAGTACATGATCAGCACGGCCCGGCTGTGCGAGTGGCCGACCTGGAGCAGCCGGTGGTGCAGGTGCCGCTTGTCGGCGGCGAACGGCGACTGGCCGGCCCAGGTGCGGCGGACCACGGCGAGCAGCAGGTCGGCGAGCGGCAACGCGATGACGGTCAGCGGCAGCAGCAGCGGGATGTAGATCGGCACCAAGGCGTGCACGGTGGCGGTCTGCGAACCGGTCTCGCTGGTGATGAGGTCAGGGTCGACGCGACCGGTGATGGAGATCGCGGCGACGGCCAGCATCAGGCCGAGCATCATCGAGCCGGAGTCGCCCATGAAGATCCGGGCCGGGTGCAGGTTGTGCACCAGGAAGCCCAGGCACATGCCGATCAGCAGCACGCTGAACAGCACGGCGGGGGCCGCGTCCGAGATCGTGTAGCCGTACCAGAGCCGGTACGAGTACAGGAAGAAGGCCATCGCGGCGATACAGACCATCCCGCCGGCCAGGCCGTCCAGGCCGTCGATGAAGTTCACCGCGTTGACCATGACGACGACCAGGGTGACCGAGATGACCATGCCCTGGGTGGGGCTGACCGCGACCGCGCCGACGCCGGGCACCGGCAGGGTGATCACGGTGACCCCCTGCCAGACCATCACACCGGCGGCGATCATCTGACCGCCCAGCTTGACCAGGGCGTCCACGCCCCACTTGTCGTCGAGCACGCCGAGCAGCCACATGATCCCGGCGCCGGAGAGCAGCGCGCGGATGTCGGTGCCCTGGGAGAAGACCTTGGACAGGTTGTCCAGCTGCGAGGCGACCAGGATGCCCGCGCAGAGTCCGCCGAACATGGCGATGCCGCCGAGCCGCGGCGTGGGCTCGCGGTGCACGTCACGGGCGCGGACCGGCGGCATCGCGCCGGCCGCGATCGCGAACTTCCGGACCGGGCCGGTCAGCAGGTAGGTGACGGCCGCGGTGCAGAACAGCACCAGCAGATACTCACGCACCACTGGCCTCCTGCGTCACTGTCCGACGGGTGGGTACCGAAGGTACTCCCGTGCCTGTCCGGGTTTCGAGGTGCGTCGCCACGCACACACCTTATTGACTCGGACGCCCAGGACGCGCATCGCGGTTCGCCCTACCGGGTAGGTGACCGCGACACCCGCTCAACGGCGGTCGGCGAAGGCCCCCGCGAGCTCCCGGACCCGCGCGCCGATCCGTACGTCCGTGCCCTCGGAGAGCAGCCGTCCGATCAATCCGGCGATCTCGGCCAGCTCCGCCTCGCCCATGCCCTGCGAGGTGACCGTCCCGGTGCCGAGCCGGATCCCGGACGCCTCGGTGGGCGGTGCCGGGTCGTACGGCAGGGCGCACTTGCCGAGCATCAGCCCGGCGACGGCGCAGCGGCGCTCCGCCTCGGCGCCGCTGACCCCGAGCGGGCCGACATCCGCGGTGACCAGGTGGGTGTCGGTGCCCCCGGTCAGTGGGCGCATGCCGGCCGCCGCGAGCCCCGCGGCCAGGACGCGCGCCCCCGCGACGGTCCGGTGGGCGTACGCGCGGTACCCCGGGGTGGCCGCCTCGGCGAACGCGACGGCCTTGCCGGCCACCTCGTTCATCGCCGCGCCGCCCTGGCTGAACGGGAAGACCGCCCGGTCGATCCGCTCGGCCAGCCCGGCGGTGCACAGCAGCAGGCCCCCGCGCGGACCGCGGAGCAGCTTGTGGGTGGCGGCCACGGTGACATCCGCGTACGGCACCGGGGAGGGCGCCACACCCGCCGCGACCAGGCCCGTGGTCTGCGCGGCGGAGGCGATCAGATAGGCGTCCACCTCGTCGGCGATCTCCCGGAAGGCCGCCCAGTCCGGGTGCCGCGGGTACGAGATGGAGCCGGCCACGATGGCCTTCGGGCGGTGCTTGCGCGCGAGCTCACGGACCTCGTCGAGGTCGATCAGGCCGTCCTCCCGGCGCACCCCGTAGCCGACGAAGTCGAACCAGCGGCCGGAGAAGTTGGCGCGCGAGCCGCAGCTGAGGTGGCCGCCGTGCTCCAGCGACATCGCCAGCACCACGTCACCCGGCCGCAGCAGCGCCGCGTACGTCGCCAGCATCGCCGAAGTGGCCGACCGGGGCTGGACGTTGGCGTGCGGGGCGGCGAAGAGCCCGCGGGCCCGGTCGATCGCCAGCAGCTCGGCGGCGTCCGCCAGCGTGCAGCCGGTGTGGTGGCGCCGGCCGGGGTAGCCCTCGGCGTACTTGTCGATCAGCGGGCCGGTGAGGGCGGCCAGCACGGCGGGGCTGGTGAGGTTCTCCCCCGCCAGCAGCTGGACGCTCTCGGCCCGCCGCTCGGCCTCCGCGGCGAGCAGGTCGGCGAGCTGCGGGTCGGCCCGGCGCAGCGCCTCGGACGCCCACCGCCGCCCCGTCGTCTCGGAGGATCCGGTCGCGGCATCGGTGACGGTCATGGCGGAGCTCCCGGGGCGCAGCGGGTGGATTTCTCCAGCGTAGGTCCGGGGATCGCGGCCGTCCTGCCGACGCGGGGCCGGTGCACCCGGCCGGGCGGCGGAGGGAGCCACGCCGCGGCCGAACGGGGACGATCGTCGGCACCGGGACCAGCGCCCGGAGCCGCAATCAGACACCGCGGCGGGAGGGCGCGCCGGTGCCGAAAGGAAAAGAGCGAGGAGGCCCCGAGGCACGAGGAGCATCGGAGCGACGACCGTCGGCACCGGGACCAGCGCCCGGAGCCGCAATCAGACACCGCGGCGGGAGGGCGCGCCGGTGCCGAAAGGAAAAGAGCGAGGAGACCCCGAGGCACGAGGGGCATCGGAGCGACGACCGTCGGCACCGGGACCAGCGCCCGGAGCCGCAATCAGACACCGCGCCGGGCGGGGACGCCGGTGAGCGCGGTGACCACCGGGTCCACCGCGTGGAATATCTCCTCGCCGCAGTTGCGGAACATGCCGATCGGCGCGCCGTACGGGTCGTGCACCTCGTCCGACTCCGGGCTGGCGGCGAGCAGCCAGCCGCGCAGCGCGGCGGCGGCCCGGACCAGGGCGCGGGCACGCTCGGTGACGTCGGCGCCACGGCGCGGGTCGGGCAGGGTGCCCGGGTCTATCGTCCGGACCAGGCGGGTGAACTCCTTCAGGGTGAAGGTGCGCAGCCCGGCCTCGTGGCCCATCGAGATCACCTGGGCGCGGTGGTCCAGGGTGGCGGTGAGCACCAGGTCGGCCTCGACCACGTGCTCGTCGAGCAGCTCGCGCCCGGCGAAGCCGCCGCTGTCGGCGCCGTACTCGTCCAGCACCGTGGCGGCGTGGTCCTCCATCGGCGCACCCACGTGGCCCCAGGTGCCGGCGCTCTCCACGAGGATGCGCCCGGCCACCCGGGGGCTGAGCCGGGTGTCCAGCTCACGCCGGGTGAGCCGCTCGGCGATCGGCGAGCGGCAGATGTTGCCCGTGCAGACGAACAGGATCCGGAAGTGGTCCAACGGCCTGGGGCCCACGCTCAGGTACGGCGATATGCCGGGCCCGGCATGGAGGGAGGCGGCCGTCAACTGCCGGCCTCCAGGTCGGGGACGACCTCCCTCAGCTGCTCGGCGCTGATCGCGCCGGCCCGCAGCAGGACCGGGACCTTGCCCGTGACGTCGACGATGGAGGACGCGGTGGCGTGGTCGGCCGTACCGCCGTCCAGGTAGACCGAGATGGCGTCGCCGAGCTGCTGCTCGGCCTCGTCGCAGGTGGACGGCGACGGGCCGCCGGTCTTGTTGGCGCTGGAGACGGCGAGCGGGCCGGTGGCGTTCAGCAGCTCGATGGCGACCGGGTGCAGCGGCATCCGGACGGCGACGGTGCCCCGGGTCTCGCCGAGGTCCCAGCGCAGCGAGGGCTGGTGCCGGGCGACGAGGGTGAGGCCGCCGGGCCAGAAGGCGTCGACGAGCTCCCAGGCCTGCTCGGAGAAGTCGGTGACCAGGCCGTGCAGGGTGGTCGGCGAGCCGACCAGGACCGGCGAGGGCATGTTGCGGCCACGGCCCTTGGCGGCCAGCAGGGCGGCGACGGCCTCCGGCGAGAAGGCATCCGCGCCCACCCCGTACAGGGTGTCGGTGGGCAGCACGACGAGTTCGCCCCGGCGGATGGCCGAGGCGGCCTCGCGCAGGCCGGTGGCACGGTCCCCGGCATCGGCACAGTCGTAGCGGCGGCTCATCGGTGCGGTCCCCTTCCGAGATGGCTCATCACGTGGGCAGGCGCGTTCACAGCGACGCCGCCCGGGCGGTGGTGCTGCGCTGAATGGTCACAACGAGACCCTTCGGGCCGTTGTGAAGCGCGGCCGGTTGTTCAGGTCGCGGTGGTCGGCGGTGTCCGTCCAGCCGCCTTCCTCGTTGAAGATCCACGGCACCTGGCCGCCCTGGGTGTCGGCGTGTTCGATCACCACGGCGCCGCCCGGGCGCAGCAGGCGGGCGGCGACCCGCTCGATGCCGCGGATGGTGTCCAGCCCGTCCTCGCCGGAGAACAGCGACATCTGCGGGTCGTGGTCGCGGGCCTCCGGTGCGACGTACTCCCACTCGGTGAGCGGGATGTACGGCGGGTTGGAGATGACCAGGTCGAAGCGGCCGTCCCAGGAGCGGTCGTCGGCGAAGGCCTTGGTGGCGTCGCCGGCGTGCAGGGTGACCCGGGCCCGGTCGGAGCTGGCCTCGATGTTGCGCCGGGTGTACTGCAGCGCTCCCTCGTCCAGCTCGAAGGCGTGCACGGTGGAGCGCGGCAGCTCCTGGGCGAGGGCCAGCGCGATGGCGCCGGAGCCGGAGCAGAGGTCGACCACCAGCGGCTCGGCGACGTCCATGTCGCGGACGGCGTCTATGGCCCACTCGACGACGGTCTCGGTCTCCGGGCGGGGCACGAACACCCCGGGGCCGACCTCCAGCTCCAGGTAGCGGAAGAACGCCCGGCCGGTGATGTGCTGGAGCGGCTCGCGCGCCTCGCGGCGGGAGACGGCCTCCCAGTAGCGGGCGTCGAAGTCGGCGTCCTTGACCGTGTGCAGCTGGCTGCGCTTGACGTTGTGGACGTGTGCGGCGAGCTCCTCCGCGTCGAAGCGCGGCGACGGCACGCCGGCCGCGGCCAACCGCTGGGTGGCCTGGGCCACCTCGGCGAGCAGCAGGTTCACGTACGACCTCTTGTTTCTGCGCTGCGGCTTCTCTGGTGCGTCCGGGGCCCGGACGCCGGTCTCAGTTCTGCTGTGCCGCCGCGAGCTTGGCGGCCGCGTCCGCGTCCACGCAGGACTGGATCACCGCGTTCAGGTCGCCGTCCAGGACCTGGTCCAGGTTGTACGACTTGAAGCCCGTGCGGTGGTCCGAGATGCGGTTCTCGGGGTAGTTGTACGTGCGGATCCGCTCGGAGCGGTCCACGGTGCGGACCTGGCTGCGGCGCGCGTCCGAGGCCTCCCGCTCGGCCTCCTCCTGCGCGGCGGCCAGCAGCCGCGAACGCAGGATGCGCATCGCCTGCTCCTTGTTCTGCAGCTGGCTCTTCTCGTTCTGGCAGGACGCCACGATACCGGTCGGAAGGTGGGTGATCCGGACCGCCGAGTCGGTGGTGTTGACCGACTGGCCGCCGGGGCCCGACGAGCGGTAGACGTCGATCCGCAGGTCGTTGGCGACGATCTCGACCTCGACCTCCTCCGCCTCGGGGGTGACCAGCACGCCGGCCGCGGAGGTGTGGATGCGGCCCTGCGACTCGGTGGCGGGGACGCGCTGCACGCGGTGCACGCCGCCCTCGTACTTCAGCCGGGCCCAGACGCCCTGGCCGGGCGAGCCGTCGGGGTTCGTCCGGGCGCCCTTGGTCTTCACGGCGACCGAGACGTCCTTGTAGCCGCCGAGGTCGGACTCGTTGGAGTCGATGATCTCGGTCTTCCAGCCGATCCGCTCGGCGAAGCGCAGGTACATCCGGAGCAGGTCGCCGGCGAACAGCGCGGACTCCTCGCCGCCCTCGCCCGCCTTGATCTCCAGGATGACGTCCTTCTCGTCGCTCGGGTCGCGCGGAACGAGCAGCAGTCGCAGCTCCTCCGTCAGCTCCTCGCGGCGGGCCTCGGAGTCCTTCACCTCGGCGAGGAACTCCGGCTCCTCGGCGGCGAGTTCGCGCGCGGCCTCGATGTCCTCGCCGGCCTGCTTCCACGCCCGGTAGACCCGGGTGATCGGGGTCAGCTCGGCGTACCGCTTGGCCAGCTTCCGGGCGTTGGCCTGGTCGGCGTGGACGGACGGGTCGGCCAGCCTCGTCTCGAGGTCGGCGTGCTCGACGAGGAGCTCTTCGACTGCCTCGAACATGGGTGGCCTTCTTCCCGTGGGTTGCGGTGATGGGGGTCGCGGGGCGCTCGGGCGCCGGGGGACGCGAACGGCGCCGGTCCCCAGCGCCCCCGGAACGAGTACGGGGGCACCGGAAACCGGCGCCGAGGGAGCGCTAGGCCTTCGCGCTGTGCTGCTTGCCGAAGCGGGCCTCGAAGCGGGCGACGCGGCCACCGGTGTCGAGGATCTTCTGCTTGCCGGTGTAGAACGGGTGGCACTGCGAGCAGACCTCGGCGCGGATCTCGCCGCTGGTCTCGGTCGAGCGGGTGGTGAACTCGTTGCCGCAGGTGCAGGTCACACGGGTGACCACGTACTCGGGGTGAACGTTGGACTTCAAGGGGTTCTCCTAGTGTTCGGGAGGGCACCGGGTCGGCGGCTGGAATGCCGCACGTGAACCGGGACCGACGTACCAGTCTGCCAGGACCGGCCGCTTCTTCCCAAACCGGGTGGCGGCCGGGGATATTCCGGGCCGGTCTCAGCGGGCCACGGTCGCCCTCGCCGAGGGCTTCGCGCCGTTCGCCGGGCCGGCCGCCGGGGCCTTCGCGGGGGCCGTGGGGGTGGCCTGGGCGGGGTTCGAGGGCTGGGCCGCCACGACTCCCTGCGGGAGCGCCTGGTCGGCCTTCAGGGCCGCCCAGAGCTGGTCCGCCTGCGGCTGCTGCGCGACCACCCGGTTGGGGTCGCTGGGGGCCGTCACGACCGGCAGGGTCACCATGGACAGCTGGTCCGGGCCGATCCCCTTGAGTTCCTGGGCCAGCCCCACCAGCGAGTTCACCGAGGCCAGTGCCGAGTCGGTGGTGATGGAGCGGGTCAGGGTGTCGCCGATCGACCAGAGCTTGACCGGGTTGGAGAAGAGCCCCATCCCGCCGGCCTGCTGGAGCAGCGACTTCACCATCTGCTTCTGCAGCTCGATCCGGCCGAGGTCGCTGCCGTCGCCGACGCCGTGCCGGGTGCGGACGAAGGCCAGTGCCTGCTTGCCGTCGAGGTGGTGCTCGCCGGCCGCGAGGTCCAGCCCGCTGTCCTGGTCGTGGATGGGCACCGTGGTGGTCACCGTGGCCCCGCCCATCGCGTCCACGACCCGGGCGAAGCCGGCGAAGTCGATCTCCACGTAGTGGTCCATCCGCAGCCCGGTGAGCTGCTCGGTGGTCTTGACCGCACACGCGGCGCCCCCGGTCTCGTACGCGCTGTTGTACATCGCGCGCTTGGCCCCGGAGACGGCCTTGCCGCTCCTGTCGGTGCAGTCGGGCCGGGTGACCAGGGTGTCGCGGGGTATCGAGACCACCTCGGCCCGCGAGTGGTCCTGGTTGACGTGCACCACCATCGCGGTGTCCGAGCGGGCGGTGTCACCGGTGTCGCCGCCTGCCAGGTCGCCGTTCCCGCCGGCCCGCGAATCCGAGCCCAGCACCAGGATGTTGAACGAGCCGTCGGTGGCGGACGGCGGGCGGGCGGTGCCCAGCCGGGCGTCGATGTCGACGCTCTTGATGTTGCCGTTGAGCTTGAAGTACGCGTAGCCGGCCGCCCCGACCCCGAGGACGACGAGCGCGGCGAACGCGCACGCGGCCACCCGCAGGACCTTGCGGCGGCGACCCGGAACCCTCTTGTGCTCGGCCATACGGTCCAGAGTAAATCGGACAACATGATCCAAAGGGCTCAATATGTCCCAACTCTGGAACAACGCGCAGAACCCCGGTCCGCTCGCGCGAACCGGGGTTCTGTGCTGGTGAGTTACCCGTCTACGGTCAGTCGCCGGACCCGGGGGTCGTCTTGGCGATCTGCATCAGGAACTCGGCGTTGGACTTCGTCTGCTTCATCTTGTCCAGCAGCAGCTCGATCGCCTGCTGCGAGTCGAGCGCGTGCAGCACCCGGCGGAGCTTCCAGACGATGGCCAACTCCTCGCTGCCCAGCAGGATCTCCTCCTTGCGGGTGCTGGAGGCGTCGACGTCGACGGCCGGGAAGATGCGCTTGTCCGAGAGCTTCCGGTCGAGCTTGAGCTCCATGTTGCCGGTGCCCTTGAACTCCTCGAAGATCACCTCGTCCATCCGCGAGCCGGTCTCGACCAGCGCGGTGGCCAGGATGGTCAGCGAGCCGCCGTTCTCGATGTTGCGCGCGGCACCGAAGAACTTCTTCGGCGGGTACAGCGCGGTCGAGTCGACACCACCGGACAGGATGCGGCCGGAGGCCGGCGCCGCCAGGTTGTAGGCACGGCCGAGGCGGGTGATCGAGTCCAGCAGGATCACCACGTCGTGGCCCAGCTCCACCAGGCGCTTGGCGCGCTCGATGGCCAGCTCCGCGACGGTGGTGTGGTCCTCCGCCGGGCGGTCGAAGGTCGAGGAGATGACCTCGCCCTTCACCGACCGCTGCATGTCGGTGACCTCCTCCGGACGCTCGTCGACCAGGACGACCATCAGGTGGCACTCGGGGTTGTTGTGGGTGATCGCGTTGGCGACCGCCTGCAGCACCATCGTCTTACCGGTCTTCGGCGGCGCGACGATCAGACCACGCTGGCCCTTGCCGATCGGCGACACCAGGTCGATGATCCGGGTGGTCAGCACGCCCGGGTCGGTCTCCAGGCGGAGCCGGTCCTGCGGGTAGAGCGGGGTCAGCTTGTTGAACTCCGGGCGGCCGCGGCCGCTCTCCGGGTCCATGCCGTTGACCGAGTCCAGCCGCACCATGGCGTTGAACTTCTCGCGGCGCTCGCCGTCACGGGGCTGGCGGACCGCACCGGTGATGGCGTCACCCTTGCGCAGGCCGTTCTTGCGGACCTGGGCAAGCGAGACGTAGACGTCGTTCTGGCCCGGCAGGTAGCCGGAGGTGCGCACGAACGCGTAGTTGTCGAGGATGTCGAGGATGCCCGCGACCGGGATCAGCACATCGTCGTCGCCGACCTGCGGCTCGGCGGGGCCGACCTCGAAGCCCTCGCGGCGGCTGCCGCGGCCCCGGCGGTCGCGGTAGCGGCCACGGCGGCCGCGCCGGCCGTCGCCGAACTCGTCGTCGTCGTAACCGCCCTGCTGCGCCTGCGCCTGCGGCTGGGCCTGCTGGCCGCCCTGGCGGTTCTGCTGGGCGTCGCCCTGGCCGCCCTGCTGCTGGCCGCCCTGGCGGTCGGCACGCTCGGGGCGGTCGGTGCGGTCCCGGCGGTTGCGGCGGTCGCGGCGCGACTCGCGGCTGTCGCCGTCCTGGCCGGCCTGGGCCTCGCCGGCCTCCTGGCGGCCCTCGCGCTCGCCGCCCTCGCGGCGGTCGCGACGGTCCCGGCGGTCGCGGCGGGTCTCGGTGCGACCCTCCTCGCGGCCCTCGAAGGCGCGGGTCTCGGCCGGGCGGGCCTCGGCCTGCTTGGCCTCGGTGGCGACCGCGGCGGGCGCCTCGGCGGCGGCCTCGGCGGTCGGCGCGCCGGCGGCCGAGGTGGCCCGGCGGCGGGTGCGCTCGGTACGGGCGGGCGCGGCGGTCTCGGCGGCGGCCTGGACCGGGATCTCGATCTGGGCCTGCGCCTCGGCGGCGGCCGGGGTCTCGGCCTGCGCGGCCTTGGTGCGGCGGGCGGGCTTCTCGGCCGGCTCCGCTGCGTCCGCCTTGGCGGCGGCGCGCTTGGTGGCCGGGGCGGCCGTGGTGGCGCCGCCGGCGGCGAGCAGCGGGTCCCCGCCGCTCTTCTCCTTGATGGCCTCGATCAGCTGGCTCTTGCGCAGGCGTCCCGTGCCGCTGATCCCGAGCGTCGAGGCGAGCTTCTGCAGCTCGGCCAGGACGAGGCCGTCCAGGCCCGCGGCGGCGGTGCGACGGCGCCGGGCCGGGGCCGCGGGGGCGGCGGCTGCGTCCGACGCCTCGGCGTCCGGGCGCGCGCCCATCAGATCGGTGGTGTCGCTCACTAAGGGTCCTTCCCTGGAGCGGACGTCGGCCTGTCTGGCTCGGCGACCGGTTGTGCTGTCCTGACCAACGCTCGACTGCGTCGGTCCGAGGCGGTGATCCCCCGAATGGCGGTAGCCAGTCGGGAGAGGGCTGCGAGGTGCGGTGCGTGAAGCACGGTGGTGCTGAGTGGCGCGATGGGACGGTCACGTGCCGACCCCGCGCTGCCTGTGAATCCCGGGCCCCCGTCGCGTGACGGTGGCCCGTGCTCCGCCCGTCCTCGCCTCAGGTGGGAGGCTGCGGGTGGGAGTCAGGTGCCGTCACGGCTTCGGGATGCGGCCGCAAGTCGCGCAGGCAGGCTGCGTACGCGCTGCGGTGGGCTCCCGGAGAATCGTCGCCCCGTACATCGCCGCGACTCCGCGCGAGCGGAGCGCTGGGATCGGGACGCGGCGCACCGAGCCCCGGAGGGCACCTGGTGCAGCAATGAGGTTAACACTACCGACCCCCTCAGACATTCCCCAGCCTTGCGCTTGCCAATCGTGTCCGGACAACCCGGCTCCGGCCTGCGCCGGTCCGGGCTGCCGGACGTCCCGCTCGATGTCCCGCTGACGTGCTCGATGTCCTGCTCGATGTGCTCGGCGTACCGCTCGGACCAGGTGCTCAGACGTCGAGCGGGAGCACCGAGGCCCCGGCCCGGTCGAGCTCCAGCCGGTGCGCGGCGAACACCGGGCCGCCGTGGCCGTGGTCGTCGGCGAAGGCCAGCACCTTCTCGGCACCCGCCTCGTCGGTGAGCGCCAGCACGGTCGGGCCGGCCCCGGAGATCACCGCGGGGATGCCCTCCGCGCGCAACGCCCCCACCAGCGCGGCACTGTCCGGCATCGCGGAGGCCCGGTAGTCCTGGTGCAGCCGGTCCTCGGTGGCGGCGAGCAGCAGCTCGGGCCGCCTGGTCAGGGCCTCCACCAGCAACGCGGCGCGGCCCGCGTTGACGGCGGCGTCGGCCAGCGGGACGGTCCTGGGCAGCAGGCCACGGGCGGTCTCGGTGAGCACCTCGGTGGCCGGGATGAACACCACCGGGACGACCTGCGCGGACGGCTCCAGGGTGACGGCCTTGGCCGACTCCTCGTCGGTCCAGGCCACCGTGAAGTTGCCGCGCAGGCAGGCCGCGACGTTGTCCGGGTGGCCCTCCAGCTCGGAGGCGAGGGCAAGCAGCGCCTCGTCGTCCAGCGCGGACGGACCGCCGATGGTGACGGCGCGGGCGGCCACGATGCCGGCGCAGATCGCGGCGGACGAGGAGCCCAGGCCACGGCCGTGCGGTATCCGGTTGGCACAGACGACTTCGAGGCCTCGCGGCTGGCCGCCGAGACGGTCGAAGGCGGCCCGCATCGAGCGGACCACCAGGTGGCGCTCGTCGCGGGCCAGCGTGTCGGCACCCTCCCCGGCGATGTCGACGGAGAGCCCGGAGTCGGCGACCCGGACGACCACGTCGTCGTACAGACCCAGGGCGAGTCCGAAGGCGTCGAAACCGGGGCCGAGGTTGGCGCTGGTCGCGGGAACCCGGACCCGGACGGCGGCAGCACGGAACGCAGGACCGGCCATGCGGTGGACTCTCCTGGGGAAATCGGGCGGCGCGAAGCGCGTCGGTGCGAGGGTGGGGAAAGGTGGGGAGGGGCGGGGAGGGGCCGCGGGCCCCGGCCGGGGCAGGCGGTCACAGTCGTCGGCGCGGCCCGCAGACGGGCCGGACCCGGGGCATGTGCCACACGGCCGAACCCAGAGTATCGAAGAGAGGTTCCACAGTGGTACACCCCGTGGGCCTTCGATCTGGTGTGTTGCCGTTTCTGGCCGGAATGCATGCCGGAATGGCATCGAAATGCGCGGTGGAATTGACACAAAAGTGTCAGCCGAGAACGGCGGCGGGCCGACCCCCGAAAGGGTCGGCCCTGACACCGGTCACGGGGTGACGGGCTCAGTCCAGCAGGCCGAGGCGCTGGGCGGCGGCCTCCGCGTCGATCGGGACCACCTGGGGCTGCGGCGCTCCGGCCACCGCCCAGTCCGGGTCCTTGAGGCCGTTGCCGGTCACGGTGCAGACGATCCGCTGGCCCGGGTCGACCAGGCCGGCCTCCGCCTTGGCCAGCAGACCGGCCACCGAGGCGGCCGAGGCGGGCTCCACGAAAACGCCCTCCTGCGCGGCCAACAACCGGTAGGCTGACAGGATCTGACGGTCGGTCACCTTGTCGATGAGGCCGCCCGACTCGTCCCGCGCGGCGAGCGCGAAGTCCCAGGAGGCGGGGTTGCCGATCCGGATCGCGGTGGCGATGGTCTGCGGCTTGAGCACCGGAGCGCCGTCCACGATCGGGGCCGAGCCGGACGCCTGGAAGCCCCACATCCGCGGGGTGCGGGCGGCCATCCCGTCGGTGGCGTATTCGCGGTAACCCTTCCAGTACGCGGTGATGTTGCCCGCGTTGCCGACCGGGAGGACGTGGATGTCCGGCGCGTCGCCGAGCATGTCCACGATCTCGAAGGCGGCGGTCTTCTGACCCTCGATCCGGACCGGGTTCACCGAGTTGACCAGCGCCACCGGGTACTTCTCGGACAGTTCACGCGCAAGAGTGAGGCAGTCGTCGAAGTTCCCGTCCACCTGCAGGATCTTGGCGCCGTGGACCAGCGCCTGACCCATCTTGCCGAGCGCGATCTTGCCCTGCGGCACCAGCACCGCCGACACCATCCCGGCGCGCACCGCGTAAGCGGCGGCGGAGGCCGAGGTGTTGCCGGTGGAGGCGCAGATGACGGCCTGGGCGCCGTCCTCCTTCGCCTTGGAGATGGCCATCGTCATACCGCGGTCCTTGAAGGACCCGGTCGGGTTGGCGCCCTCGACCTTGAGGTAGACCTCGCAGCCGGTGCGCTCGGAGAGCACCTGGGCGGGGACGAGCGGCGTACCGCCCTCCAGCAGGGTGATCACGGGAGTGGAGTCGCTGACCGGCAGGCGGTCGCGGTACTCCTCGATCAGACCGCGCCACTGGTGGGTGTGCGAGCCTCTGGCGTTCATGGCTGTTCCTACTCCCCTTCAACCCGCATGATGCTGGCCACGTCCCGCACGCTGTCCAGCGCACGGAGCTTGTCCACCGTCGCCGACAGGGCGGCGTCGGTGGCACGGTGGGTGACCACGACGAGCGAGGCGTCGCCGTCGCGGCCCTGCTGGCGCACGGTGTCGATGGAGACGCCGTGCTCGGCGAAGACGGACGCCACCTGGGCGAGCACGCCCGCACGGTCGTCCACGTCCAGGCTGACGTGGTACCGGGTGACGACCTCGTCCATCGGCTTGGCCGGCAGCTGGGTGTACACCGAGTCACCGGGACCGGTGGAGCCGGCGAGCTTGTTGCGGCAGACCGCGACCAGGTCGCCGAGGACCGCGGAGGCGGTCGGCGAACCGCCCGCACCCGGGCCGTAGAACATCAGCCGACCGGCCGCCTCGGCCTCGACGAACACCGCGTTGTACGCCTCGCGGACGGATGCCAGCGGGTGCGACAGCGGGATCATCGCCGGGTGGACCCGCGCGGTGACCGACTCGCCGTCCGCCGCCCGCTCACAGATCGCGAGCAGCTTGACCACGCAGCCCATCTCCTTGGCGGAGGCGATGTCGGCGGCGGTCACCTCGGTGATGCCCTCGCGGTAGACGTCCGCGGCGGTCACCTTGGTGTGGAAGGCGATCCCGGCCAGGATCGCGGCCTTGGCGGCGGCGTCGAAGCCCTCGACGTCGGCCGTCGGATCGGCCTCGGCGTAGCCGAGCGCGGTGGCCTCCTCCAGCGCCTCCGAGTAGCCGGCGCCGGTGCTGTCCATCTTGTCGAGGATGAAGTTGGTGGTGCCGTTGACGATGCCCAGCACCCGGTTCACCTTGTCCCCGGCCAGGGACTCGCGCAGCGGGCGCAGCAGCGGGATCGCACCGGCCACCGCGGCCTCGTAGTAGAGGTCCACCCCGGCCGCGGCGGCCGCGGCGTGCAGCTCGGTGCCGTCCTGGGCGAGCAGCGCCTTGTTGGCGCTGACCACCGAGGCGCCCTGCTCGAACGCCGACAGGAGGAGATGTTTGGACGGCTCGATGCCGCCCACCACCTCGATCACCACGTCGATGTCGCCCCGGTTGACCAGGGCCTCGGCATCGGTGGTGACCAGGTGCTCGGGCACGCCCGGGCGGGTCCGACCGGCCCGGCGGACCGCGATGCCGGCGAGCTCGACCGGCGCGCCGATGCGCGCGGCGAGGTCGGCGGCGTCCGTCGTCATGATGCGCGCCACCTCGGAGCCCACCACACCACAGCCCAGCAACGCCACCTTCAGCGGCCGCGTACGCATCATCCGACTCCGCTCTGCATTCATCGTGCTTCGGTATTCCGGCGGGATTTCGGGGGCCCGCCGGATCTTCGGTCTGTACCAGTCTCCGGGACTTTCCGTACGGATCTACGGTCGTTCCATGATCTGAGACAAGAATTTCGTCATCCGATATCGAGACGCAGGAGATCCTCCTCCGTCTCGCGCCGGACGATCACCCGGGCCGCACCGTCCCTGACGGCCAGCACCGGGGGCTTCAGGGCGTGGTTGTAGTTGCTCGCCATCGAGCGGCAGTAGGCGCCGGTCGCGGGCACCGCGAGCAGGTCGCCCGGGGCCACGTCGGCGGGCAGGAAGGCGTCCCGGACCACGATGTCACCGGACTCGCAGTGCTTGCCCACCACCCTGACCAGCATCGGCTCGGCGTCACTGCCGCGCGACACCAGGGCCACCGAGTACTCGGCGTCGTAGAGCGCGGTACGGATGTTGTCGGACATGCCGCCGTCCACGCTGACGTAGGTGCGCAGGCCCTCCAGCGGCTTGACGGTGCCGACCTCGTACAGCGTGAAGGCGGTCGGGCCGACAATCGCGCGGCCGGGCTCGACGCTCAGCCGGGGGACGCTCAGGTTGGCGGCGGCGCACTCCCGGCGGACGATTTCGGCCAGCGCGGCGGCGATCTCGGCCGGCTCGCGCGGGTCGTCCTCGCTGGTGTAGGCGATGCCGAGGCCGCCGCCGAGGTCGATCTCGGGCAGCTCGACGCCGTGCTCGTCGCGGATCTCCGCCAGCAGGCCGACCACCCGGCGGGCGGCCACCTCGAAGCCGGCCGTGTCGAAGATCTGCGAGCCGATGTGCGAGTGGATTCCGCGCAGCTCCAGGCTCTCGCCGTGCGCGAGCACCCGGCGCACCGCCTCGGCGGCCGCGCCGCCGGTCAGCGAGAGGCCGAACTTCTGGTCCTCGTGCGCGGTGGCGATGAACTCGTGGGTGTGCGCCTCGACGCCGACGGTGATCCGGATCAGCACCGGCTGCCGGACGCCCTGTCGGCCGGCGATCGCGGCCAGGCGCTCGATCTCGTCGTAGGAGTCGACCACGATGTGGCCGACGCCCGCCTTCACGGCCTGCTCCAGCTCGTGGACGGACTTGTTGTTGCCGTGCAGCGCGATCCGCTCGGCGGGCATCCCCGCGGCCAGCGCGACGTGCAGCTCGCCGCCGCTGCAGACGTCGACGTTCAGGCCCTCCTCGTGCAGCCAGCGCACGACGGCCTTGGAGAGGAACGCCTTTCCGGCGTAGTAGACGTCCGCGTCACTGCCGAAGGCGTCCCGCCAGGCCCGGGCCCGGGCGCGGAAGTCGTCCTCGTCCATGACGTAGGCCGGGGTGCCGAACTCCTCGGCGATCCGCCGGACGTCGATGCCGCCGACGCTGACGACGCCGTCGGCGCCGCGGGTGACGGTCTGCGCCCAGACCTTGGGGTCGAGCGCGTTCAGGTCCGCCGGCGGGGCCTGGTAGTGGCCCTCGGGCAGCACGTCACCGTGACGGGGGCCTGCGGGGTGTGCGGAGCGACTCATCTCTGCTGACTTCCTAGACCTATGGCGAGGGGCGGCGACGGTCCCCGTTGACCGTCCGCCGCCCCCGCTGTGCGCTTTGGGGGAGGTACTACATCCGCTCGGGCGCCGTCACGCCCAGGAGCGTGAGGCCGTTGGCGACGACCGTGCGCGTCGCGTCGGCCAGCCAGAGCCGGGCGCGCGTGAGGTCCGTGACCTCCTCGTCGCCCCGCGGCAGGATGCGGCAGTTGTCGTAGAAACGGTGGTACTTGGCCGCGAGCTCCTCCAGGTAGACCGCGACCCGGTGCGGCTCGCGCGTCTCGCCGGCGAAGGCCAGCACGCGCGGGAACTCGCCGAGGTGACCGAGCAGGTCGGACTCCCACTCGGAGACGAGCAGCTCGGGTTTGAAGTCCTCAGCCGCGCCGCGGGTGATGCCCTGGGCGTCCGCGTTGCGCTGCACCGCGCACATCCGGGAGTGCGCGTACTGCACGTAGTACACGCGGTTCTCGTTGGTCTGGCTGGTCAGCACGTTGATGTCGAGCGTGATCGTGGAGTCGGTGGAGGAGCGCGCCAGGGTGTACCGGGCCGCGTCCACGCCGATCCAGTCGACCACGTCGTCGATGGTGATGATGTTGCCGGCCCGCTTGGACATGCGGACCTCTTCGCCGTCGCGAAGCATCTTCACGAACTGGCCGATCTTGACCTCGATGTTGCGGTCCATGTCGTCGCCCGCGCAGGCCGCGATGGCCTTGAGCCGGTTGACGTAGCCGTGGTGGTCCGCGCCCAGCATGTAGACCGAGACCTCGGAGCCGCGGTCCCGCTTGGAGAGGTAGTAGGCGGCGTCGGCGGCGAAGTACGTCGTCTCGCCGTCGGCCTTGATCAGGACACGGTCCTTGTCGTCACCGAAGTCGGTGGTGCGCAGCCAGATCGCGCCGTCCTGGTCGAAGACGTGGCCCTGCTCGCGCAGCCGGTCGATGGCCTTCTCGACGGCGCCGGAGTCGTGCAGCGACTTCTCCGAGAACCAGACGTCGAAGTGGGTGCCGAACTCCTCCATCGAGCGCTGGATCTCGGCCACCATGAGCTTGAGGCCCTCGGTGCGGAAGACCTGCAGCTGCTCGTCCTCGGGCAGGTCGAGCACGCCCGGGACGCCGTCCACGATCGCCTTGGCGATGTCGACGATGTACTCGCCGACGTAGCCGTCGGCCGGCACCGGCTGCCCGTTGGCGGCGGCCTTCAGCGAGCCGGCGAACTTGGAGATCTGCACGCCGGCGTCGTTGAGGTAGTACTCGGTGGTGACCTCGGCGCCGGAGGCCCGCAGCACCCGGGCCAGCGAGTCGCCGACGGCGGCCCAGCGGACGCCGCCGATGTGGATCGGACCGGTCGGGTTGGCGGAGACGAACTCCAGGTTGATCTTCAGGCCCTGGAGCGCCTCGTTGCGGCCGTAGGCCTCGCCCGCCTCGACGATGCTGCGCGCCAGCGCACCCTGGGTGGCGGCGTCGAGCGTGATGTTCAGGAAGCCCGGACCGGCGATGTCGACCTTGGCGACCCCGGGCAGCTCGCGCAGACGGGCGGCCACCAGGTCGGCCACGGCTCGCGGCGGCCTGCCGGCCGGCTTCGCGAGCTGGAGGGCCACGTTGGTCGCGTAGTCGCCGTGGTCCCTGTTCTTGGGCCGCTCGATCGTCACGTGCTCGGGCACGGCGACGGCCAGCTCGCCCGCCTCGACGGCGGCGCTCACTGCGGCCTGGACTGCCTGGGAAAGCTCTGCGGGGGTCACGACGCCAAGCGTAGGCGAGACGGGGCACCCGCCCGCCACTCGGTTTACCGGTTGAGACGCCCGGCCGCCGTGCTCAGCCCCGATCGATCCCGTCTGTTCGCTGAGGGCGAAATTTGTCCGAGCCCCCGCTCAGCGCCATCAGACGCCACACCAGCGCGACCAGATCCGCCGGGTCGAAGGGCTTCCCGAGGTACCCGTCCACCCCGACCGCCTCGCCGAGATCCAGATCGGCCGGCGTGCAGGCGCTCACGATCGCGATCGGCAGCCCGCTCGTCCCCGGCGCCGCCCGCAACCGGGCCGCCGTCCGCAGCCCGTCCAGCCGAGGCATCACCACGTCCAGCGTCACGACGTCCGGCTTCACCCGGCGGACCACCTCCAGGCACTCGGCGCCGTCGGCGGCGGTCACCACCTCGAAGCCCTCCAGCTCAAGGTTGACCCTGATCAGCTGGCGGATCACCTCGCTGTCGTCCACCACGAGGACCCGCCCGGACACTCCCGACACCTCACCGAGGGTATCGGCGGCCCCACCGCCCCGTCCGGCCTTTCCGCACTTCCGCTCCCCCGCCCCGGACCCCCTCTCCCAAAACCCGTGCACGGACCACGCCCCGGGCCTGGTAATGTTCTCCACGTCGAAGCGAACGCGACGACAACACCAAGCAGGCCCCCGTAGCTCAGGGGATAGAGCACCGCCCTCCGGAGGCGGGTGCGCAGGTTCGAATCCTGCCGGGGGCACTTCGCAAGAAGTGCAACACAGGCCCAGATCAGTGGAGTTCATCCACGGATCTGGGCCTTTGTCGTTCTCGCGGGCGAGTTGAGGGCACGTCCGCCGGGGCGGGACGGGGCGGTGCGGCTCAGGAGGCTGCGGCGACCGCCTCGCCGTAGAGGGCGGCGATGGTGTGGTCGAAGTAGGCGCTGTAAGAGGTGTCGGAGGTGTCGCCCCCCTGCTGGTAGCCGCCGATGATGCCGATGACGTGGCCGGTGGCGGTGTTGATCCAGGGCCCGCCGCTGGTGCCGCCGGGGTAGTCGGGGCAGTCGATGACGCGCTGGTAGCTGCTCCGGCGACCGGTGGTGTTGGTGCAGAGGAGGGGCGTCTCGGCGCCGCTGGGGTAGCCGTAGAGGCGGACGGTGGCGTCGAAGGGTTCGTCGGTGCCGAGTGAGTTGGCGCCGACCACGTCCTCGATCCGGCGGCCGTCGGAGGCCGCGGTCTCCAGGATGGCGAAGTCCTCGTCCTGGTCGCCGTTGCGGGACCAGCCGGTGGTGGTGTGGATGGCGGTGACCCGCCAGGTGCCGTACGGGGCGGTCCCGTTGCGGTAGCCGGGGGCGAAGGTGACGCCGGCGGTGCTGTCCAGGCAGTGGGCGGCGGTGAGCAGCAGGTTTCCGGTGGGGCTGTGCAGGACGCTGGCGGTGCAGAAGTGGTCGCCGGCCGCGACCTCGCCGCTGAACAGGGCGCCCACGGTCGCCGGTTCGGGGGTGGCCGAGGCCTCGGCGGTGGTGCCGAGGGTGACCGTGGGGCTGGCGGTCGGCGTGGGCGTGGCGGCGGGGGCGGCCGCCTGGACCCCCCGGGGAGCGTCCGTCGGGGTGGCCGAGGGAGTGTCCGTCGGGGTGGCCGGCGAGGTGGCCGAGGGAGTGGCCGGCGAGGTGACCGGCGGGACCGGGCTCGCCGGGGAGACCACCATCGCCGACGGGCCGCCCGCCGCCGTCGCCTCCGAGGTCAGGCTGTGCGCGCCCGCGACCACCGCGGCGATGGTGAGCGCGGTGAGCACGCTCAGGACCGTGGGGGCCAGAAGGCGGCGGCGTCGGGGCGTGCGGCGGCGGTGCTGGCCCATACCTGGTCTGCTCCTGCCCTGGGTGTCGGCGCGAATACGGTCCGACTATGGCGGAGGGAGCTGGGAGGGTCGTTATGCGCGGCTGGGAGGCCGATGAGAAAACCGCTACGCGCAGGCCCGGTCCGGTCAGCCGGCCAGGGTGCGAGCCAGGCCGTCGGCGAGCCCGTCCTCGGTGATGAACGCGGTGTGCGTCCCGGCGGTGGTGCAGGCGAACGCCCCGGCCACCGAGCCGGCGCGAGCGCACTCCGGCAGCGGGCGGCCGCGGAGCCAGCCGTGCAGGAAGCCGGTCACGAAGGCGTCACCTGCACCGTTGGTGTCGACGACCGGGCGGCCCGGGTCGACGGCGGGCAGGTGCAGCGGCGGGGTGTCGCGGGTGAGCAGGTGACTGCCCTCGGCGCCGGCGGTGGCGATCACCGCGGTGGCCCGGCCCTCGGCGAGGATCGCGCGCATCAGCTCCTCGTGGCGGCCCCGGCAGCCGGCCACCGAGAGGAAGACCAGGTCGGAGTTGAGGGCGTAGTCGCGGTGGTGCGGGTTGACGCCGTCCCAGTCGTGCAGGTCGGTGGAGGTGGTGCGGCCGAGCCGGTGGAGGTCCGGGTACATGTCGCGGTTGGGGCCGGTGATGGAGAGGTGCACGTGCCGGCTGCGCTCCACGTACGGGAGGTAGAACTCGCGCGGGAGGCGCAGGTCGGCGGGGTGGCGGCCGTCGTAGAAGGAGAAGCGGCGGCCGGCCGCGTCGACCAGGTTGACCGCCCGCGGGGTGCCGTGCGGCGAGACCAGGTGGGCGAACGGCAGGCCGTGGCGGGCGTACTCGGCGAGGATCAGCTCGGCCTGCGGGTCGTCGCCGAGGTGGTCGAGGAAGGCGGTGCGCAGGCCGAGGTGGTGGGCGCCGAGGGCGACGCCGTTGCCGGTGTGGGCGACGTAGTCGCGGACCGGCGGCACGTACTGCGAGTCCCCGTCGGGGACTTCGAGCCGGTCGACCCGGACGATGGTGTCGACGCCGGCACCACCGACCACCAGCAGGTCGTGAGCGTACGAGGACTCGGACTCCGGCACGACGGCGCCTCCTTGATCCCTGGGGGTGGCCAGGAGTCAAGCAGGCGCCGGAGGTTGACTGCAAGACCTTGCGGCAAGTTTCAGGATGCCCGTTGTCTGTCGCTCGGCGTCACCGCCCCCGCCTTGGCACTCACGTCCGCGGTGCCCCCGGCGCCGGCCTCGGCACGGGCCAGGGCCTCTCCGGGTTCGAGTCCTGCCGCCTCACCGGGCGCCGGACGGTGGTTGATCATCAGGAAGGCGACCAGCGCGGCGAGGATCAGGATCCCCATCGCCACCCAGGTCGCGATCACGTAGCCGTGCACCGCACCCTCTGCCTGCACCGCCGGGTCGGAGGCGACCCGGGTGGCCAGGTACGACGCGGTGGCGCTGGCCGCGATGGTGTTCAGCAGCGCCGTGCCGAAGGAACCGCCCACCTGCTGGGCCGAGTTGATGGTGGCCGATGCGGCGCCGGCCTCGTTCGGGGCGACCCCGAGGGTGGCCAGGCTCATCGACGGCATGAAGACCAGGCCCATACCGAAGCCGAGCAGCAGTTCCGCGGGCAGCACCATGCCGGCCCACGGGCTGTCCACCTTCATCTGGGTCAGCCAGGCCATGCCCGCCGCGGCGAGCAGCAGACCGGGGGCGATCAGGTTGCGGGACGGCACCCTGGTCATCAGCCGGGCCGCGATACCGGTCGAGCTGATGACGATGGCGGCGGTCATCGGCAGGAAGGAGACACCGGAGACCACCGGCGAGAAGTGCTTGATCACCTGGAGGTAGTAGGTGAGGAACAGGAACAGGCCGAACATGCCGACCATGGCCAGGCCGACCGAGAGCGCGCCACCGCCGCGGTTGCGTTCGCCGACGATGTGCAGCGGGAGCAGCGGGTGCCGGGTGTTCTTCTCGACCAGTACGAAGAGCGCGAGCAACAGGACGCCGAGCCCCAGCGAGCCCAGCACCAGCCAGTCGCCCCAGCCCCGGGTCACGGCCTCGGAGGTGCCGAAGACGATGGCGAGCAGGCCGCCGCAGCCGAGCAGCGCACCTGGCAGGTCGAGTCTGACCCGGCGCCCCTTGGCGATGTGGTCACGGGTGAGCACGTAGTAGGCGGCGATGGCCGTGGCGATGGCGATCGGGGTGTTGACGAACAGGCACCAGCGCCAGTTCAGGTACTCGGTCAGCAGGCCGCCCGCGATGAACCCGATCGCGGCACCGCCGCCGGCGATCGCGCCGAAGATGCCGAAGGCCGTACTGCGTTCCTTGGGGTTGGTGAAGGTCGTGGACAGCAGCCCCAGCGCCGAGGGCGCGAGGATCGCGCCGAAGGCGCCCTGCAGGGCGCGGGCCCCGAAGAGCATGGCTGGTCCGACCGCCGCGCCGCCGATCGCCGAGGCGAGGGCGAAGCCGAGCAGGCCGATGGTGAAGACGCGCTTGCGGCCGAAGAGGTCGCCGAGCCGGCCGCCGAGGAGCAGCAGGCCTCCGAAGGCCAGCGTGTAGGCGGTGATCACCCACTGCCGGTTGGCGTCGGAGATGCCGAGGTCCTCCTGCGCCGACGGCAGCGCGATGTTCACGATGGTGATGTCGAGGACGATCATCAGCTGGGCGATGGCGATGATTGCCAGGGCCCACCAGCGGCGGCTGTCCGCCGCCCCATGAGCCTCATGACCGGTGGCAGTTTGAGCAGACACTGGTTGAGCCTTCCGGAGGGGATCGGAGAGGTCACGCAGTCGCCTTCAAGCCAAACTCGCGGGGCGCCGAATGGCAAGGAAAAACCTCACCAAATACGGCGATCCGGGACCAAAGAACCAGGGTCCCGGGACCAGGGGACGAGGCCCGGGACCAGGGGACCGGCCCCGGGGCGGCGGCGGACGAGGACGCACGCGGGCCCCGGGCGTCCACCCACGACACCCGGGGCCCGGCGAAGTCCCGCCGCGGCTCTAGAGCGCGGCCAGCTCCGCGACCAGGTCGTCCAGGCCGAGCGAGCCCTGCGACAGCGCCGCCATGTGCCAGGCCTTGAGGTCGAACTCCTCGCCGCGCGCCTCGTGCGCCGCCCGCGCCGCCGCCCGGCCGCGCAGCCAGGCGCGCTCGCCCAGCTTGTAGCCGATCGCCTGGCCGGGCATGCCCAGGTAGCGGACCAGCTCGCTGTCCAGGAAGTCCGCCGAGAGCCCGCAGTACAGGCCGAAGAACTCCCGGGCGGCGTCCGGCAGCACCGGCTCGCCGGGCTTGTACGGGGAGTCCGCGGGGAAGTCCAGGCCGACGTGCATGCCGATGTCGACGATCACCCGCAGCGCCCGCATCATCTGGGCGTTGAGGTAGCCGAGCCGGTGGCCGGGGTCGGTGAGGTAGCCCAGCTCGTCCATCAGGCGCTCGGCGTACAGCGCCCAGCCCTCCAGGTTGGCGCTGACCCCGCCGAGGCTGACCTGGTAGGTGGAGAGCCGGTCGGCGACGTAGTTCCACTGCGCGAGCTGGAGGTGGTGGCCGGGGACGCCCTCGTGGTACCAGGTGGAGACGAGGTCCCAGACCGGGAAGCTGTCCCGGCCGATGGTCGGCAGCCAGGTCCGCCCGGGGCGGGTGAAGTCCAGCGAGGGCGCGGTGTAGTACGGCGCGGCGGCGCCGCCGGCCGGGGCGATCCTCGACTCGACCCGGGTGACCGGCTCCGCCAGGTCGAAGTGGGTGCCCTGGAGGTCGTTGATCGCCTGGTCCATCAGGCCCTGGAGGTACTCGCGCGCGGACTCCGCGCCCTGGATCGCGGGGCCGTCGCTCTCCAGCCACTTCATCGCCGCCATCGGGCCGGCGCCGGGGAGCACCTTCTCGGCCTCCGCCTTCATCTGGGCGTGCAGGTCGTGGAACTCCTCCCAGGCCCAGGCGTACGCCTCGTCGAGGTCCAGGTCGGCGCCGGTCCAGTAGCGGACCCAGCGGCCGTAGCGCTCACGCCCGGTGGTGTCGGGGGCGTCGGCGGCGGCCGGGCCGTAGACGTCACGCATCCAGTCGCGCAGCTCGGCCAGCGCTTCGGCGGCGGCGACGGCGTGCTCGACGAGGCCCGCACGCAGGCCCTCGGGGGCGTCCTTGACGAACTCGCCGAACCAGCCCGCCCGTCGCCCGTCACCGCCCTCGCCCGAGGCGCCCTGCGGCGCACCCCCCTCCGGGGTCTCCAGCCACTCCCCCAGCTGCTCGACCACGGTGGCGACCTGGCGGGGGCCGGAGAGCAGGCCTCGCTCGATCCCCTCGGCGAGGGTCTCGCGGTACTGCAGCAGCGCGGCGGGCACCCGGGCCAGCCGGCGGCCGACGACCTCCCACTCCTGCTCGGTCCCGGTGGGCATCAGGGTGAAGACGTCACGGACGTTGTGCACCGGCGAGCCCAGGTTGCGGACCGCCCGGAAGCTCTCGCCCGCCGTGTGGACGGCGAGTTCGGCGGTGAGCCGCTCGCGCAGCAGCCGGGCGCACCGGCGCTCGGCCTCGTCCTCGACGACCCCGGCCGCCTCCGACTCGGAGAGCTGCGCGAGGGTGTGCCGGGCCAGCTCGGCGACCGCCTCGACGCCGGCCGGGGAGAGGTCGGGGAGGCGGTCGTCCTCGGGGTTGAGCCCCAGATACACCGCGGTCAGCGGATCCAGCAGAGCGAGCGCCTGGACGTAGGCGTCGGCGATACGGCGCGGGGTGGTGCCGTCGGAGCTGATCAGTTCTTCAACCATTCGGACATCATTTCGTGGCAGGGGCCGATTGCAAGCCCCTATCCCGTGGCATGGGCCTGCCAGTTCAGGCTCCGGCCCGCCGCTCCCGCCACCCCGGAGCCGCAGGCCCGCGTCCCAGGTGGGCCGTCCGCGCGCGAAGGGGAGGAAGCAGAGGCCGATCAGCACGGCACAGAAGCGTCCGAGGCCCGTAAAGGTGTACGAGGTGATCGGCGGCGCCATGCGGAAGACCAGTACCAGCGGCAGCGACACGGACGGCCGTTCGAGAAGTACCACGCAGGCCAGGAGCCGAACGCCCTGACGCCCATTACGCTGGCCGCCATGGACGCCAGCTCAGCCCCAGCCCCAGCCACCCCCGAGGCCCGCCCGCGACGCACCGGGTACCGGCGGCTGCCGGTGCAGCAGCGGCGGGAGCAGCTGATCGCGGTGGCGCTGGAGCTGTTCGCCTCCCGGGCGCCCGAGGAGGTGGGCCTGGACGACGTGGCGGAGGCCGCGGGGGCGTCACGGCCGCTGGTGTACCGGTACTTCGCGGGCGGCAAGCAGCAGCTGTACGAGGCCGCGCTGCGCACCGCCGCCGAGGAGCTGACCAGCCGGTTCACGGTGCCGCTGGCCGGCACCCCGACCGCGCAGCTGGCGGCCGTGCTGGACAGCTACTTCGCCTTCGTGGCCGAGCACGACGCGGGCTACTCGGCGCTGCTGCGCGGCGGTTCGGTGGTGGAGACGGCGGGCACCTCGGCGATCATCGACGAGGTCCGGCGGGCGGCGCTCAAGCGGACGCTGCGCCACCTGGGCGTCCGGGAGGCGGGGCCGCGGCTGACGCTGCTGGTCCGCTCGTGGATCGCGGTGGTCGAGGGCGCGTCGCTGACCTGGCTGGACGAGGGCCGGGCGGTGCCGGTGGCCGAGCTGCGGGACTGGCTGGTGGACCAGTTCGTGGCGATGGCGGCGGCGACGGCGCTCGGTGACCGGCAGACGGCGGACGTGCTGGCGGGGCTGCTGGCGCTGGAGGGCCCGGACGACACCCGGGTGGAGCGGCTGCGCGAGCTGCTCGCGCGGCGGCCGTAGATCGTCCGACTCTCCGGGGGGGCACACCGGCCCTGCGGTCGCGGCAACCCCGACCCCCGTGCCCGGGGCAAGGGTCGCCATTGGCGGGTTACGCCTTGCCGAACACCTGGCGCTGCCGGCCGAGGCCGTCGATCTCGATCTCGACGATGTCCCCGGGGATCAGGAACGGGGTGCCCGGGTGGCCCAGGGTGACGCCGGCCGGGGTGCCGGTGACGATCACGTCGCCCGGCTCCAGCACCATGAACTGGCTGGCGTACCGGACGATCTCCAGCACCGGGAAGACCATCTGCGAGGTGGAGCCGTCCTGCCGCAGCTCGCCGTTGACCCAGAGGCGCAGCGGCAGCCGCTGCGGGTCCGCCACCTCGTCGGCGGTGACCAGCCACGGCCCGAGCGGGGTGAAGGTCTCCGCCGACTTGCCCTTGTCCCACTGGCCGCCGCGCTCGAACTGGAAGGCGCGCTCGGTGACGTCGTTGGCGATGGTGTACCCGGCGATGACCTGCGCGGCCGCCGCGTGGTCCGCCAGGTACCGGCCGGTCCGGCCGATCACGATGGCCAGCTCGGCCTCGTAGTCGGTCTTCTCGCCGCCGCGCGGCACCAGTACCTCGTCGTACGGGCCGACCACGGTGGAGCTGGGCTTGAGGAAGATCACCGGCTCGTCCGGGATCGGCGCCCCGGCCTCGGCGGCGTGGTCGCGGTAGTTGAGCCCGATCCCGACCACCTTGCCCGGCCGTGCGACGGGCGCGCCCACCCTCTGCCCGGCGAGGTCGGCCTCCGGCAGCAGGCCGGCGGCCACGTCGCGGGCCAGCGCTTCCGGGTCGAGCCCGGCGAGGAAGGCGCCGTCGATGTCCCGGGCCCGCTCGGAGAGGTCGTACGCGGTGCCGTCCTGGCCCAGCACGACCGGACGCTCGGCGCCCGGAGGTCCGACACGGAGGAGCTTCATATGAGCGTCACCACCAGTTTCTTCGCAGCTGGCCGGGGCGGCCGCACACCGCTCCCGGACTCTTGCATGCGAGGTATATCAACGCCTCCCACCTTCGAACCAGACCGTCTCGATGGGCGAATTCCTATCAATTCCCACAAGCCGCGACGGGGCCGAATCAGGTGCCCGTACGGTTGACAGCCCTCCGGACCGGCCGTGGCGGGCCCCGGGAGGGCTCCGCTGTGGGCGAACGACCCCATGCTCAGGGCGAACAGGCGCATGGGCGGCGGGGCGGGCGCGCAGGATCGCGGGCATGGAGCTGATACGGGTACGGCCCGAGTTGTACATGATCACACTGGACTTCGGCACCGCCTACCTCTGGCGGGACGAGCGCGGGGCCGAGAACGGGGACGGTAACGGAGGCGGGGGCGGCGGCGGGGAGGCCCTCACCCTGGTCGACACCGGCATCGCCGGGTCGGCCGACGCCGTCGAGGCGGCGATCCGCCGGGCCGGGTCGGACCCGGCGGCGCTGCGGAGGATCGTGCTGACCCACCACCACGAGGACCACACCGGCTCGGCCGCCGAGCTGGCGAAGCGCTGGGGCGCCGAGGTGGTGGCGCACCGGCTGGAGGCCCCGGTGGTCCGCGGCGAGCAGGCCCCGGTGCCGCCAGTGCTGAGCCCGTTCGAGCAGGAGATCAAGGACGGCCTGCCGCCGCTGCCCCCCGCCCCGCCCTGCCCGGTCGACCGGGAGGTCGAGGACGGCGAGGTGCTCGGCTTCGGCGGCGGCGCGGTGGTGGTGCACGTACCGGGGCACACCGACGGCAGCATCGCCCTGCACCTGCCCGGGCCCGGCGTCCTGTTCACCGGGGACGCGGTGGCCAACGTCGGCGGGCAGACCATGCTCGGCGTCTTCAACACCGACCCGGCGCGGGCCGCCGACGCCCTGCGCCGGCTGGCCGCGCTGCCGGTGGAGACGGCGGTGTTCGGGCACGGCGACCCGATCACCAGCGGGGCCTCGGCGGCCTTGCGGTCAGCCGTCGAGAAGTTGGCGCAGGGATAGCGGCCGGTCCGGGCCGGGGTCCCCGCGCTCGCACGCACGCCGCCAGCGGTCCAGGTCGCGCAGCACGTCGGCGCGGGCGTCCGGCTCGCCGAGAGCCCCGGACAGCTCGGTCAGCAGCGCGACGGCGGCGGCCGGGCTGCCGTCGCGGGCCAGCCAGAGGGCCAGGTCGTGGCAGGTGCGCAGGGTGCGGACGTCGTCGGGGCCGCAGACCCGGGCGAGCTGCGGGATCAGCCGGGTGAGGATCCGGACGGCCTCCCCCGGCCGGCCCTCCGCCCCGTGCTGCCAGGCCTGGTCGGCCCGCCTGCGCAGCGCCTCGGCGCTGGGCTCCTCCGGGCCGAGCCGGATCTCGCGCAGCCGGCGGCGGACCTCGGCGGCGTCGGCGGGCCGGTCGGCCGGGTCCTTGGCGAGCAGTTGGCGGACCAGCACGGCGAGCGCCGGGTAGGGGGTGTGGACCGGCGGCGGCGGGTCGTTCAGGTGCTGGTACATCATGGTGACCGGCGACCCGGCGTTGAACGGCCGCTGCCCGGTGCAGAGCTGGAAGAGCACCACACCGAGCGCGTAGAGGTCGGCCCGGCCGTCGATGGGCGCGCCGGACCAGCACTCGGGCGCCAGGTAGGGCGGGGTGCCGATGACCACGCCGGTGGAGGTGAGCCCGCTGCCGGACTGGGTGAGCAGCCGGGCGATCCCGAAGTCCAGGACCTTGGCCTCGCCGCTGTCGGCGATCATGATGTTCTCGGGCTTGATGTCCCGGTGCACCACGCCCGAGCGGTGGGCCGCGTCCAGGGCCTTGCAGACCTGCCGGACCCACTTCAGCGACAGCGCGAGGTCGGGGGTGCCCTCCCTGAGGACGGCGGAGAGCGGCCGGCCGTTCACCAGCTCCATCACCAGGTAGTGGGTGGACAGGTCGCCCTGCTGCACCCGGCCGTAGTCGTGCAGGGTGACGATGTGCGGATTGGAGAGGCTGCCCGCGGTCCTGGCCTCCCGGATGAAGCGCTCGACCGCCTCCTCGTCGCTCGCCTTCTCCTCGGAGAGGACCTTGACCGCGACCGGCCGTCCGATGTTGCTGTCGTACGCCGTCCAGACCACCCCGAAGCCGCCCGCGCCGAGCTTGCGGTCCAACCGGTAGCGGCCGTCCAGCACCTCCCCAGCCCTCATGTCTCCCCCAACCCCCAAGTCCACCGGATTCGAACGGTGTTCACCGTGACCGGGGCCACGATAGCGGTGGGGGAGAACAGGAGGGTGAACAAGGCTACGGCTTGGGCTTGGGCAGGCCTTGCGGGTTGATCTCGGAGGCCGGCACGGCCTCGGCGTCCAGGCCCCAGCGCTTCAGCACCTGGGCGTAGCTGCCGTTCCTGATCACCTCGTTGATCGCGCCGTTGAGCGCCTGGACCAGTCCGCTGTCCTTCCTGGTGGTCGCCGCGATCTTGCCGAGCACCTCGGCGCCGCCGCCCGAGTAGGTGCCGACCACCTCGGTCTCGCCGGTCTGCACGGCGTGGAAGGCGGCGACGGGGTTGGGGCCGAGGTAGGCGTCGATCCGGCCGGAGGAGAGGGCGAGGTAGTAGTCGGAGGAGTTCTGGAAGTACTTGATCTCGGCCGGCTTGAGGCCGTTCCTGGTGTTCTCCTCGTTCCAGGCGATCAGCAGCTTCTCCTGGTTGGTGCCGGAGGCGACGGCGACGGTCCTGCCGGCGATGTCCTTGGGCCCGGTGACCTTCCAGCCGCTGCCCTTCCTGGCCTCGAAGCCGAGGACGTCCAGGCGGTAGGTGGCGAAGTCGTACTTCTCCTTGCGGGCCTCGGTGACGGTGATGTTGGAGACGCCGACGTCGTACTTGCCGCTGTCCAGGCCGACGAAGATGTTCTCCCAGGAGACCGGGTTGAACTCCACCTTCAGGCCGAGGACGTTGCCGATCAGCGAGGCGAGGTCGGGCTCGACACCGATGATGGTCCGGTCGTCGTTGGCGTAGAAGTCCAGCGGCGGTGTGGTGCCCAGGGAGTCGACGACGGTCAGGGTGCCTCTCTTCCTGATTTCCTCCGGAACCAGCGCCGCGACGGATTCGACTTTGGGCGTGGTGACCCGGTTCTGGTCGGGCGTCAGGTTGACGGTGGTGCCGTTCGGCGCGGTGCCGCCCTTTGCGGGGGCGAGTTCCGCCGAGGCGTCCGGGGAGCTGCCGCAGGCGCCCAGGATGAGGGTGGCGGCGAGCGCGGCGGCGGTCACGAGGACGCGACGGGGTAGGGACATGGCGGAACTCCTGCGCAGTGGAAGGGACGTACGGAAGGGGACGGTCAGAGGACCTTGGCCAGGAAGGACCGGGTGCGCTCGTGCCGCGGGTCGTCCAGGACGGCCTCCGGCGGGCCCTGCTCGACCACCACTCCGCCGTCCATGAAGACGACGGTGTCGGCGACCTCGCGGGCGAATCCGATCTCGTGGGTGACCACGATCATGGTGGTGCCGGCCCGGGCGAGGTCCTTGATGACGTCCAGCACCTCGCCGACCAGCTCGGGGTCGAGCGCCGAGGTGGGCTCGTCGAAGAGCAGCACCTTCGGCTCCAGGGCCAGCGCCCGGGCGATCGCCACCCGCTGCTGCTGGCCGCCGGAGAGCTGGCGGGGGTAGGCGTCCGCCTTGTCGGCCAGGCCGACCCGCTCCAGCAGCTCCAGCGCCGCCGCCCGGGCCTCGGCCCTGGGCCGGCGCAGAGCGCTGACCGGCGCCTCGATGATGTTCTCCACCACGGTGAGGTGCGGGAACAGGTTGAAGTTCTGGAAGACGAAGCCGATGTTGGTGCGCTGGCGCAGGACCTCGCGTTCCTTGAGCTCGTGCAGCCGGTCGCCGGAGCGCCGGTAGCCGATCAGCTCGCCGTCGATCGCGACGAAGCCCCGGTCCAGCTTCTCCAGGTGGTTGATCGAGCGCAGCAGGGTGGACTTGCCGGAGCCGGACGGGCCGAGCACCACCGTCACCGAGCCGGCCGCCACGTCGAGGTCGACCCCGCGCAGCACGGCGAGCTGCCCGAAACTCTTGTACAGGCCCCTGACCTGCACCATGGGTTCTGCGGCAACGGCGGTGGCGGTCACGGGTGTCCTCCGGTGGCGGGGTCGACGGGGGTGCGGGCGGCCCGCAGGCCCTGGACGCGGGCCCGGGCCCGCTGCAGCGGGGTGGGCGGCGGGGTGCGCTCGGCGCCGCGGGCGAAGTAGCGCTCGACGTAGTACTGGCCGATCGACAGCACCGTGGTCAGCAGCACGTACCAGACGGTGGCGACCATCAGCAGCGGCACCACCCGGCCGGTGCGGCCGTAGACGACCTGTACCTGGTAGAAGAGCTCGCCGATGGCCATCACGTAGACCACCGAGGTGCCCTTGAACAGCGAGATCACCTCGTTGGCGGCGGCCGGCAGGATGCCGCGCATCGCCTGCGGCAGCACGATCCGCCAGGCCTGGCGCCACCGCGGCACGCCCAGGGCGGTGGCGGCCTCGCGCTGGCCGGCGTCGACGGCGATGATGCCGCCGCGGATGATCTCGGCGGCGAACGCGGCCTGGTGCAGGCCGAGGCCGAGCACGGCGGCGCCGACCGCGCCCAGCACGCCGATCGTCTCGACGTCGGCGAAGGTCGGGCCGAACGGGATGCCGATGCCGAACCGCTTGTAGAGGTAGGACAGGTTGAACCAGAAGACCAGCTGGACGATCAGCGGGATCGAGCGGAACGCCCAGACGTAGGCCCAGGCGATGGACTGCAGGACCGCGCTGCGGGACAGCCGCATCGCGGCCACCACGGCGCCCAGCAGGAAGCCCAGCACGGTGCCGTAGAGGGTGAGTTCGATGGTGCGGCCGACGGCGTGCAGGATGGTCTCGGCGGAGAAGTAGATCCGGAAGGTGGCCCAGTCCCAGGCGGGGTTGGTGGCCAGCCCATGGGCGAACTGGGCGAGGACGACGAGGGCGACGGCGCCGGCCGCCCAGCGCCAGGGGTGCCGGGCGCGGACGGTCCGCAGACCGGCCAGCCCGTCCAGGTCGATGCGGCCGGCCGGCCTGCCCGCCGGTTTCGCCGGGGCGCCGGCCGTCGCGCCGGCGGCGGTGGTGGTGATGGTCATGGTGGGATGCCTCCAACAGGCCCGGGGCCCGGACAGGGGTTCACGCGTGCTCGGGCGGGCTGATCCGGGACTCCTCGATCGCCGACTCGGCGACTCCCCACTTCTTGAGGATCTTGTCGTACGTCCCGTCCTTGATCAGCTGGTTGACCGCCGCCTGGAACGCGGGCGTGAGCGGGGAGCCCTTCTTGAACGCGAACCCGACGTCCAGCCGGTGGAACTCACCGAGGAACCTCGTCCCGGACGCCTCCTGGGAGGCCTGGTAGCGCAGGCCGTTGATGGTGGACATCGTGATGTCCACCCGGCCCTGCTGGAGGCCGGTGAGGACGGCGCCGCTGTCACTGAACGCCTTCACCTCGTACGGCTTCCGGCCGGCGTCGGTGCAGACGTTCTTCTTGGCGTTGAGGGTGGTCTCGAAGGTGGTGCCGGCGCCGGTGCCGATGGTCAGCCCGCAGAGCTGCGACAGGTCGGTGACCGGCTGGATCGTGGTGTTGTCCTTCTTCACCGCGAAGCCCTGGCCGTCGTCGATGTAGGTGACGAAGTCGATGGTCTTCAACCGGGCCGTGGTGACGCCGAAGTTGCCGGTGCCGACGTCGTACTTGCCGCTGCCGAGCGCGGGCAGGATGGTCTCGAAGGCGGCCTCCTCGCGCTGCACGGTCAGGCCCAGCACCTTGGCCACCGCGTCGGTGAAGTCGATGTCCACGCCGGCCGGCTTCTTGGTGGCCTGGTCGGCGTAGAAGGCGCTCGGCGGGTAGCCGAACGACGAGCCGAACCTCACCGTGCCGGACTTGCGGACGTCCTCGGGCAGCAGCGCGGCGGCGCCGTCCGACCTGGCGATGCCGGAGACGAGGTCCTGGCCGGCGGCGGTGGCCGCCTGGCCCGCACTGCCCGGCCGGGCGGTCTTCGGGTCCGAGCCGCACGCGGCCAGCGCCAGGACCGGCAGCAGGGCGGTAACCGCGAGCAGGCGGCGGCGGACGGTGGTGGTTCTCACGGGGCGGTGCCTTTCCGGGGTGGATGTCAGGAGCCGTGGACCGGCGGGTGCTTCTCGGACGGCGGCGGGCCGGTGGTGCCGGGCGCGCCGCTCACGCCTGCACCGCGATCAACTGGTGCCGGTCCCGCTCGGCCCGGGCGGTCCGCTCGGCCTCCGCCTTGGCGGCGTCGCGCTTGGCGACCTCCTCACGGACGATCGGGATGACGTACCGGCCAAAGTCGATCGCGTCGTCCAGCAGCGCATAGCCACGGGCGGAGAGGATGTCGACGCCCAGGTCGTAGTAGTCCAGCAGCGCCTGGGCGACCGTCTCCGGGGTGCCGACCAGGGCGTTGGAGTTGCCGGCCCCGCCGGTGGCGGCCGCGGTCGGGGTCCAGAGCGCGCGGTCGTAGCGTTCACCGGCCTCGGCGATCTCGATCAGCCGCTGCGAACCGACGTTCTCGGGCGCCACGGCCCCGGGCCGGGCCGAACCGGACGCGCGGCTGCGGCGGAGCAGCTCGCCGGACTCCTTGCGGGCCCGGATGGCGTCCACCGTCCGGTACGCCTTCTCCCAGGCCAGCTCCTCGGTCGGCGCGATGATCGGCCGGAACGCGACCTGGATCCGCGGTACGTCGGTGCGCCCGGCGGCCACCGCCGCTTCCTTCACCCGCTCGATTTGCTCGGCGGTCCGGGCCAGCGGCTCGCCCCAGAGGCAGTAGATGTCCGCCTCGGCGCCGCCGGCCGCGTAGGCGGCCTCCGAGGAGCCGCCGAAGGAGACGTCCGGACGCGGCTCCTGGACGGGGAAGACGTCGGCGAGGAAGTCGTTGAAGCGGTAGTGCTCGCCCTCGTGGTCGAAGGCCTCCCGGCTGGTCCAGGCCTTCTTGACGATCCCGATGTACTCGCGGGTGCGGGCGTAGCGCTGGTCCTTGGTCAGGAAGTCGCCCTCGCGCTGCTGCTCGTGGTCGTTGCCGCCGGTGATGAAGTGGACGGTGAGCCGCCCCTGGCTGATCCGGTCCAGGGTGGCGAAGGTCTTGGCGGCGTAGGTCGGGTGGGAGACGTTCGGCCGGTGGGCGAGCAGGATCTGCAGGCGGTCGAGCCGGGCCGCGAGGAACGCCGCGGCCGCCGCCGGGTCGGGGGCGCCGGCGCCGTAGGCGAACAGCACGCGGTCCCAGCCGTGGTCCTCGTGGGCACGGGCCAGCCGCAGGGTGTAGTCGCGGTCGAAGGCGGCCGTGGAGCGGGGGGTGGTCTCCGAACCGTCGCCGGTGGCGGCGATGCCGAGGAATTCGACGGGCATGGTGACTGACCTTTCGGGTCGTACGGAGCCGGCGGGCTGCGGGTGTGCCGGGGGTACCCGCAGCCCGCCGATGGCGGGGTGCGCCGGAGGAGGCCGTGGCGGGGCCAGGCCGGGGGTACGACGGCGCCGGTACGTGGCGGTGGACGAGGAGACTGCCGGAGCGCAGTGGTGGGGAGGAGAGGAAGCGGCGGCAGCGTGCGCCTGATGAGCCGTCAGCTGGTGACGGCTCTCCCGGCCCGCGACGGGGCACCGAGGGAGGGCTCTCCGGGGGAGCGGCCCCTGTGGGGGGAGGCTCCTAGGAGGACAGGGCCGGCTGGACGGCCCGCTGCCGGGTCAGCCGCGACACGCCGCGGACCACACCCGACCGAAGTCGATGTGGTCGCGGGTGACCAGGGGCTGCTCGGCGTACATGGCCACAAGTTGAGCAGTCGAGGATGCGTGGCGTCAACCACCCACCATTACCGCTCTGTTGCGATCGTCTGTCGCCGTACGACCACACCGGGCGGGCGGCCGCACCACCCTTGACAGGCGCCGATCGCGCATGCGTACGATCACGGAGGAGTAGCAGTGCAGGGCCGGCCGTGTTGAGGGACGCGGACCGGCGAGACGGCCGTACGTGACCGCATCCGTACCTCCCGCCCGCCCGCACTCGCGCCGCCTGGAGCCTCCTCATGGCCACCCCGCAGGACGTCCTTCCCGCGCCCGCCGCCCTCACGAAGACCGGCCGCCACCCCGCCCCGCCGAACGCCGCCCCCGCCGACGCCGACGCCCGGCTGATCGCCCGCCGCCGGCCCGGCCAGTGGATCTCCGCCGCCGTCGCCCTGCTGCTCTTCGCGATGGCGCTCAACTCGGTGATCCGCAACAAGGCCTTCCAGTGGGACGTGGTGGCCGACTGGTTCACCGCCACCTCCGTCCTGAACGGCCTCACCCTCACCCTCTGGCTGACCGCCGTCACCCTCACCCTCGGCTTCGTCCTCGGCACCGTCCTCGCCACCATGCGGCTCTCCACCAACCCGGTGCTGCGCACGCTCAGCTGGGTCTACATCTGGATCTTCCGCTCCACCCCGGCGCTGGTGCAGCTGCTGCTCTTCTTCAACATCGGCGCGCTCTACCCGACTCTCGGCCTGGGCATCCCGTTCGGCCCGGAGTTCGTCACCGTCAGGACCGTCAACCTCTTCGGCCCCACCCTCACCGCCGTCATCGGCCTCACCCTGCTGGAGGCCGCGTACGCCGCCGAGGTGGTACGCGGCGGCATCCTCTCCGTCGACCGCGGCCAGCTGGAGGCCGCCTCCGCGCTCGGGCTGGGCCGGTGGCGGGTGCTGCGCCGGATCGTCGTCCCGCAGGCGATGCGCTCGATCGTGCCTACCGCGGGAAACATGCTGATCAGCGCGCTCAAGGGCACCAGCATCATCAGTGTGCTGGCCGTCTCCGATCTGCTCTACTCGGTCCAGCTGGTCTACCTGCAGTCGTACCAGGTCATCCCGATGCTGATGGTCGCCACCATCTGGTACATCGTCATCACCACGGTCCTGTCGATCGGGCAGTACTACGTCGAACGGCACTACGCCAAGGGCGCCACCCGCGAGGGCCTGCCACCCACCCCGCTGCAGAAGGCCCGGGCCGCCTACCGCCGGCTGCGGACCGCCGCCGACGCCGAGTCCGCCCCCGCGGTGAAGTCATGACCGGCCTGGTGATCGTCGGCGCCGGTCCGCGCGGCACCGGGCTGCTGGAGCGGATCGCCGCCAACTCTGCCGAACTGCTGCCCGACGACCGGCCGTTGGACATCCACCTGGTCGACCCGTACCCGCCCGGAGCGGGCCGGATCTGGCGCTACGACCAGTCCCCGCTGCTGCGGATGAACTCGATGGCCGAGGACGTCACGATGTTCACCGACGAACGGTCCACCATCGACGGGCCGGTCCGCCCCGGCCCCTCGCTGGCCGAATGGGCCGCCCACAGCGAGGAGTTCGCGCCCTACCGGGAGATACCCGACCCGGCCGTCCGGGCGGAGCTGCGCGCCCTCGCGCCCACCGACTTCCCCACCCGCCGGGCCCAGAGCGCCTACCTGGACTGGGTGTTCCGCCGCGCCGTCGCCGACCTGCCGCCGCACATCACCGTCACCGTGCACCGCGACACCGTCCGCCGGATCGAGGGCCCGGCCGACGGCCCGCAGCTCGTCCACCTCGGCGACCGCGTCCTCACCGCCGACCAGGTCGCCCTCACCCTCGGCCACCTCGACTCCGACCCCCACCCCCGGTACGCCGCCGACGCCGGGTTCGCAGCCCGGCACGGCCGCTTCCACCTGCCGCCCGCCTTCTCCGCCGACGCCGACCTCTCCGGCATCGCCCCCGGCGAGCAGCTCGTCCTGCGCGGATTCGGCCTCGCCTTCGTGGACCTGCTGGCACTGCTCACCGAGGGCCGCGGCGGCCGCTTCGAGGAGACGCCCGCCGGCCTGGCCTACCGGCCGTCCGGCCGCGAGCCGGTGATCCACGTCGGCTCCCGGCGCGGGGTCCCGTACCACTCCAAGACCGGCTACCGGCTCCAGGGCCCGCCCGCCCCGCTCCCCCGCTACTTCGACGCGGCCGCCGTCGACGCCGTCCTCGAAAAGCCCGGGCGGCTCGAACTGCGCCGCGACTTCTGGCCGTTGATGGCCAAGGACATCGGCTTCGGGCACTACCACGAGCTGTTCCACGCCCACCCGGGACGCACCGCGCTGCCCTGGGAGGAGTTCCTGGCCGGCTACGACGCGTACGACTGGTACTCCCCCGAACTCGCCCGGCTGGTCGCCCTGGCCGTCCCCGACCCGGCCGACCGGCTGGACTTCGAACGGCTCGACTTCCCGCTGGCCGGCGTCGAACTCGGCTCCGACGACGAACTCCAGCGCCACCTGCGCGACTACATCACCACGGACGCCGACCGCCGTGCCGACCCCGCCCACAGCGCCGACCTCGGCGCCTTCCTCGCCCTGCTCTCGCTCTTCGCCCAACTGCCCCGCGTCCTCGCCTCCGGCCGGCTCTCCGCCCGCTCGGTCGACGAGGACGTCGACGAGTGGTTCTTCGGCTACTTCAGCTACCTCGCCTCCGGGCCACCCGGCTTCCGGCTGCGCCAACTGGTCGCGCTCTCCGAGGCCGGCGTGGTGCGCTTCCTCGGCGCCGGCATCCGGGTCGAACGGGACGAGGCCGACGGCACCTGGCGGGTGTCCGGCGCCACCGTGCCCGGGCACAGCGTCACCGCCACCGCACTCGTCGAGGCGTACCTGCCCAAGCACGCACCGGCCCGCACCCGTGACCCGCTGCTGCGCGAACTGCACCGCGCCGGGCGGATCGTGGAGGAGGTGGTCACCGACGCGGAGCACACCCACCGGTCCGGGCTGGTCACCATCCGCCCCGCCGACAGCCGCGTACTGGACCCGGCCCTGAACGGCGAGGCGCACCCGCGCCGCACCGCCCTCGGCCCGCACACCAGCCTCCGCGCGGCGGCGGCCTTCGCCCGGCCGCGTACCGACTCCCCCGGGTTCCGGCAGAACGACGCCACCGCCCGGGCACTGCTGCGCGCCCTGGCCGGCGTGCCTGCGGAGCCGGCGGTGAGCGGCTGCCGCTGAGCGCGCAGGGCGTCACGGACCGAAGAGCTCCTCCACCAGGTCCTCGGCGGTGACGTGGTCGGGCGCGGAGAGGATCCAGTCCCCGACGCCCTTGATGCCGGTCCCGCGCTCCAGCGCGTTCAGGCAGGCGTTGGCCTCCTGGTCCGAGGCGAAGTCCCAGGCCAGGAGGCGCCGGATCAGCACCACGGCTTCGAGCGGGCTGATCTTCATCCGCCGCGCGGCGCGGGGGCGGCGGGCCGGCTGCGCCAGCCGCTGCTGGTAGCCCGAGAGGTCGTGCCAGGCCTGGACGGTGGTCGGGTGCTGCTCGCCGAGCGCCCGGGCGAGGTCCGGCAGCAGCGTGCGCAGCTGGAGCACGGCGCCGGCCAGATCGCCCCGGTTGGCCGCGTACACCGCCAGGTCGTGCCGGGCCTTCAGGACGCGCGCGTCGTGGCCGCCCCAGGCGGCGTGCATGTCCGGCAGCAGCTGGGAGAGCTGGCGGATCGCGGTGACCGTCTCACCGCTCTCGCCGATGCACCAGCTCAGGTGGTACCGGGCGGCCAGGGTGTCCGGATCGGTCTGGCCCAGCGCGAGCCGCATGTCCTCGACCACGGTGGAGAGCAGGCGGATCGCCCCGTCGAGGTCGCCGGCCCGGCTCAGGTACCAGGTGAAGTCCCGCCAGGCGCAGAGCGTGTCCCGGTCGGTGGCGCCGAGCGCGACGACGGAGTCCCGGGCCACCGCCTGGAGCTGGATGGCGGACTCCCCGGCGGTGGGCGCCCGGAACGCGGCGTTGCGGCGCTCGCGCAGCGCGGCCCGGACGGCGTCGTTCGCCGTGGCGGGCGGGGCGGTGACCGGCGGCGTGGTGAGCGGCGAGAGCACGGGCGGCACCGCGGCGCGCGGCGGCGCGACGGGCGGGGCGGAAGGCGGCGCCACCGGCTGGGCGGGAGGTGCCGACGGCGGGGGCGGCGGGGGCGGCGCCGGACGGTCCAGCACCGTCGCGGTCGGGGCATGCGGCGCGGCCGCCCCCTCCGCCGTGCGCCGCTGCGCCAGGGCCGCGAGCCGCCGCTCCACCGACCGGGCATCGGCCGGGCGGTCCACCGGGTCCTTCGCCAGCAGCTCGGTGACCAGCGCAGCCACCTCCCCCGGCAGCCCGAACTGTGCCGGATCCAGCGCCGGCGGCGGCTCGTTGAGGTGCTGGTACATCAGCACCGGCGTCGAGTCGCCGCTGAACGGCCGCGCCCCGGTGCAGAGTTCGACCAGCACGCAGCCGAACGCGTAGAGGTCCGCCCGGCCGTCCACCCGGCCGCCGGTCCAGCGCTCCGGCGCCATGTACGCCGGGCTGCCGATGACCGTCCCGGTGGTGGTCAGCCCACCCGCGCCGACGTCCAGCTGGGCGATGCCGAAGTCCAGCACCTTCAGCGTGCCGGCCTCGGTGACCATGATGTTGTCGGGCTTGATGTCGCGGTGCACCATGCCCGCGTCGTGGGCGGCGGCCAGCGCCGAACAGATCTGCTGCCCCCAGCGCAGGCTCTGCACCGGATCGGGCAGGCCGGACCGGAGCACGGCGGTCAGGGTGCGGCCGGTGAGCAGCTCCATCACCAGGTAGGTCACCTGCCGGCCGCCGAGCTCGCCCTCCCCGAGGTCGTGCACGGTGACGATGTGCGGGTGCGAGAGGTTCCCGGCCGCGCAGGCCTCCCGGACGAACCGCAGCGCGGCCTTCTGCTGGTCCTCTCCGTGGTGGCCGATGACCTTGACCGCCACCCGCCGCTGCATCCGGGTGTCGAAGGCCCGCCACACCACGCCGAAGCCGCCCTGGCCGAGCCGTTCCAGCAGCTCGTACCGGCCGTCGAGGACATCCCCGACCGTCACCCGCCCCACCCCCACCTCTCGAAGCCGTCACACTCTACCGACGCCGCCGGGCCCGCCCGGGGCCCCTGCCCCCGCCCCGCTCCAGGTGGAAGGATGGCCCCAGGGACGGAGACGCCCCCAGGCCCCCGCGACGACGCGGCGGCCGGACGAGCAACAGCCGAGGAGCGCAGTCATGGCCAAGCAGGCCCCGCAGAGCGACCCGGCGCAGGACGCCCCCGAGGTGTCGGCGCCCCAGCACGCGGCCGCCGGGCTGCCCGCGGTCGGCCACAGCCTCCGGATGGCCGCCGAGCAGATGGGCGCCCGCCGCACCCTGGCCACCCTGCGCAAGGTGAACCAGCCCGACGGCTTCGACTGCCCCGGCTGTGCCTGGCCCGAGCCGGGCAAGACGCACACCGCCGAGTTCTGCGAGAACGGCGCCAAGGCCGTCGCCGAGGAGGCCACCGAGCGCCGGATCCACGCCGAGTTCTTCGCCGCCCACCCGGTGGCCGAGCTGGCCGAACGGTCCGGCTACTGGCTCGGCCAGCAGGGCCGCCTCACCCAACCGATGCTGCTGGACGAGGGCGCCACCCACTACACGCCGATCGGCTGGGACGAGGCCTTCGCGCTGATCGCCGACGAGCTGCGGGCGCTGGACACCCCGGACGGCGCCGCGTTCTACACCTCCGGCCGGACCAGCAACGAGGCCGCCTTCGCCTACCAGCTGTTCGCCCGCCGGCTGGGCACCAACAACCTGCCGGACTGCTCCAACATGTGCCACGAGTCGTCCGGTTCGGCGCTCACCGAGACGCTGGGCGTCGGCAAGGGCAGCGTCAGCCTGAAGGATCTCTACCAGGCGGACCTGATCATCGTGGCCGGCCAGAACCCGGGTACCAACCACCCGCGGATGCTCTCCGCCCTGGAGCGGGCCAAGCGCGCGGGCGCCACCGTCGTCAGCGTCAACCCGCTGCCGGAGGCCGGCCTGGAACGGTTCAAGAACCCGCAGAACGCGCGCGGCCTGGTCGGCCACGGCACCAAGCTGACCGACCTCTTCCTGCAGATCCGGCTCGGCGGCGACCTCGCCCTGTTCCGCGCGCTCAACCAGCTGATCCTGGACGCCGACGGCGGCGTCGACGAGGCCTTCGTCGCGGAGCACTGCCACGGCTTCGAGGAGTTCGCCGCCGAGGCCCGGCAGACCCGCCGCGAGGAGGTGCTGGCCGCCACCGGTGTGCCCTGGGAGCAGATCGAGGAGCTGGCCCGGCTGGTGCTCGGCTCGCGCAAGGTGATCGTCTGCTGGGCGATGGGCCTCACCCAGCACAAGCACGCCGTGCCGACCATCCGCGAGGTGGTCAACTTCCTGCTGCTGCGCGGCAACGTGGGCCGCCCGGGCGCCGGCGTCTGCCCGGTGCGCGGGCACAGCAACGTGCAGGGCGACCGGACGATGGGCATCTTCGAGCGCCCGTCCGAGGCCTTCCTGGACGCGCTGGGCGGCGAGTTCGGGTTCGAGCCGCCGCGCGCGCACGGCTACGACTCGGTGGACACCATCCGCGCGATGCGCGACGGCAAGGTCCGGGTGTTCTTCGCGATGGGCGGCAACTTCGTCGCGGCCAGCCCGGACACCGAGGTCACCGAGGCGGCCATGCGCCGCTGCCGGCTGACCGTGCACGTCTCCACCAAGCTGAACCGCTCGCACGTGGTGACCGGCGCCCGCGCGCTGATCCTGCCCACCCTGGGCCGCACCGACCGGGACGTCACCGCCAAGGGTGCCCAGTTCGTCTCCGTCGAGGACTCGATGGGACAGGTGCACTCCTCGCGCGGCGGTCTGCGCCCGCCCGCCCCGGGGCTGCTCTCCGAGGTGGCGATCGTCTGCCGGCTGGCCCGCGCCGCGCTCGGCCCGCAGGACACCGTGCCGTGGGAGGAGTTCGCCGCCGACTACGACACCCTGCGGGAGCGGATCGCCCGGGTGGTGCCGGGCTTCGCGGACTTCAACGAGAAGGTCCGCCGGCCCGGCGGCTTCACCCTGCCGCACGGCCCGCGCGACTCCCGGACCTTCCCGACGGCGACCGGCAAGGCCAACTTCACGGTCAACCCGCTCACCGCGCCCGAGGTGCCGGCCGGCCGCCTGCTGCTGCAGACGCTCCGCTCGCACGACCAGTACAACACCACGATCTACGGCCTGGACGACCGCTACCGCGGCATCACCGGCGGCCGCCGGGTCGTCCTGGTCAACCCGGCCGACGCCGCCGAACTGGGCCTGGCCGAGGGGGCGTACGTCGACCTGGTGAGCGAATGGAAGGACGGCGTGAAGCGCCGCGCCCCGCACTTCCGGGTGGTGCACTACCCGGTGGCGCGCGGCGGCGCGGCCGCGTACTACCCGGAGACCAATGTGCTGGTGCCGCTGGACTCCACCGCCGACATCAGCAACACCCCGACCTCCAAGGCCGTGGTGATCCGCTTCGAGCCGGACAGCGGCGCGAGCTGAGCCCGCGAACGCCCGAGGGGGCCTGCGGACCTTCGCGGTCCGCGGGCCCCCTCGGCGTTCGCGTCAGTTCTGCCCGGACGGCAGCGGGGTCGCCGAGGTCGAGCCCGGGGCCGAGGCACTGGCCGAGCCGGTACCGGTGGCCGAGCCGGACGAGGTCGGCGTGCCGGTCTGCGTCCCGGCGGGAGTGCCGGTCGGCGTGCCCGTGGGGGTGCCGGTGGGAGTACCCGTCGGCGTCCCGGTCGGCGTCCCCGTGGGAGTACCGGTCGGCGTGCCCGTGGGGGTGCCGGTGGGAGTACCCGTCGGCGTCCCGGTCGGCGTCCCCGTGGGAGTGCCCGTCGGCGTCCCGGTCGGGGTCTCCGTGGGAGTGCCCGTCGGCGTGGTGGACGGCGTGCCCGGCGCGGGCGTGCCGGGTGCCGGCGTCGCCGGGGCCGGTGTGCCCGGGGCGGGTGCCTCCGGCACCTGGTTGGCCGGGCTCGGCGCGATCGGGGTGACGGTGTCCCAGCCGGCCGGGAGGTCCGGCACCTTCCAGGCGCCGCCCGCCTCGTCCGACGCCGTCTCCGGGTCGGGCCGGACGGCGCCGAGGATCGGCATCGAGCCGATCGGCGACACCTTGATCACGGCGCCCGGCCGGGGAGCCTGGACGACCAGCCCGCCGCCGATGTAGAGCGCGACGTGCGTGGCGCCCTCGAAGTAGATGACGAGGTCGCCGGGGCGCAGCTGGTTCAGCGCGATGTGCTGGAGCTGGGCCCACTGCTCCTGGCTGGTGCGCGGGATCGGCTTGCCCGCGTGCAGCCAGGCCTGCGAGGTGAGGCCGGAGCAGTCGAAGACCTCCGGGCCGGCGCCGCCCCACACGTAGGGCTTGCCGAGCTGCGCCAGCGCGTACGCGACGGCGGCGCGGCCGGTCAGCGAGGGGGTCCGCTCGCCCTTGCCGAGTGCGCCGGAGGCGAGGAAGGCGAGCTGGGCCTCGTCGGCCTTGACCTTCTCCAGCTTCTCCAGCTCGGTGCGCTGGGCGCCGGTGAGCGAGGAGACCAGCTGCTCGACGGAGATCAGATCGGTGGCGACCTTGGCCTTGGCGGCGTCCTGCTGGGCGACCAGCGCCTGCGAGCCCTTCAGCGCCTCCTCGTTCTGCTTCTGCAGCCCGCCGAGCGCCTCGCGGTCGGTCTTCAGCCGGTCCAGGAACTCGGACTGCGAGCGGCTGGCGGCGGCGAGCAGCTCGGCGATGGTGACGGCCTCGTACGGGTCCTTGGAGAGCAGCAGTTCGGCGTAGGCCGAGGCGGCGCCGTTGCGGTACTGCGCGGCGGCGAGCTGGGCGGCGATGTCGGTACCGGCGTCGACCAGCTTCTGCTGGCGCTCCAGCCGGTCCTTGAGGTCGGCGAGCGTGGCCTGCTGCTCGGTCACCTTGGCGACCGCGGCGTTGTACTGCTCGGTGGCGGCCTCGGCGCCCTTGTACAGCTCGTGCAGCCTGTCGAGCAGCGGGCCGAGGGTGGCCTTGGCGTCGGCGAGCGGGTCGGCGCCGGGGGCGGCGGTCGGGGCGGTGACGCCGGGGGTGCCGGGGTCGGGTGCGGCGTACGCGGCCTGGGTGGCCAGCGGCAGTGCGAGCGCGGCGGCCGCGAGCACGGCTCCGCAGCGCAGGGCGGCCCGCACCCACGGTCGCAGTCCGGCCGTTTCCGTCCGCTGTGCAGCCCCGCCCATGGGTGTGTCCTCCCCGACCCGACGGCTCCGGGGTCTCCGGGAGCCACGCCGAATCCTGTCATGGGTTACTCGCCAGAAACAGACCGCACCCGTACGGGCCGGTGAATTCTCCGGCCCGACTGTGAGACGGGTCTCAGCAAACCGGACCGAACCGGGACGTTCTCCCGCCAATGCCCAGCTCAGTACGGCTGTGGACACCTTGGAGACAGGTGTCGGCAACCCCTCGGCCACCATCGGAACCACGAATCCCGGCCCAGTTCACCTTCCGTTCACCGAACATCCCTACCGTCGCGAACGACACCAACGTCAGTGCGACAACTACGACGATTGTTTGGGTTATGGAACACATCTCGTTCCTGGTGGCCGTTGTGATCATCACGGCGCTCGCCTTCGATTTCACCAACGGGTTCCACGACACCGCCAACGCGATGGCCACCTCCATCGCGACGGGAGCCCTTCGGCCCAAGGTCGCGGTCACCATCGCGGCCGTCCTCAACTTCGCGGGCGCGTTCCTGTCCGTGAAGGTCGCCACCACCATCTCCGGCGGCATCGTCAACGAGAAGACCGGCATCCACCCGGAGATCATCTTCGCCGCACTGGTCGGTGCGATCCTGTGGAACCTGCTCACCTGGCTGAGAGGCCTGCCGTCGAGCTCCTCGCACGCGCTCTACGGCGGCCTGATCGGCGCCACCGTGGTCGGCGTCGGCGTCAACGGTGTCAACTTCGACACCGTCGTCACCAAGATCCTGATCCCCGCGGTCGCCTCCCCGCTGGTCGCCGGCCTCGCCTCGTGGGGCGCCACCAAGCTGGCGTACGCGATCACCCGCAAGAGCAACGGCGAGACCGTCACCAAGGGCTTCAAGACCGGCCAGGTGTTCTCCTCCTCGCTGATCTCGCTGGCCCACGGCACCAACGACGCCCAGAAGACGATGGGCATCATCACCCTGACCCTGGTCTCGGTCGGCGCCCTGCCGAAGGGCGCGCTGCCCCCCACCTGGGTGATCGTCTCGGCCGGTGCCGCGATCGCGCTCGGCACCTACATGGGCGGCTGGCGGATCATCCGCTCGATGGGCAAGGGCCTGGCGGACATCCAGGCGCCACAGGGCTTCGCCTCCGAGTCGGCCGCCGCCACCGTCATCCTGACCTCCTCGCACATGGGCTTCGGCCTCTCGACCACCCAGGTCTGCTCCGGCGGCATCATGGGTGCCGGCCTCGGCGGCCCGAAGGGCGAGCTGCGCTGGAGCCTGGTCCGCCGCATGGTCTACACCTGGGGCCTGACCCTGCCCGCCGCCGCCACGGTCTCCGGCGCCGCGGCCTTCCTGGCCGAGCAGGGCAGCTGGGGCGTGGCCCTGGTCGGCGCCGCCCTGGTGGCAGGCTCCGGCGCGATGTGGGTCCTCTCCCGCCGCCAGCCGGTCGGGGCGGACAACGTCAACGAGGTCACCCCGGTCGACACCGTCACCCCGGTGGAGGTGGGCCCGGCCGGTACGCCCGTGACCCCCACCCCCGCCTCGACCACGGTCGCGGCCTGAGCGCCGCCGGCTGAGGAGCACACACCATGCACATCAAGTGGAACGCCCTGGCCCAGACCGCCGGCTTCAGCTTCGGCATCACCGTCGCCGTGGTCGCCGTCTTCGCGCTCGGCATCCTGGCCCTCTCCCGCCGCGAGGCCGCGCTGACCGCGCAGCGCTCGGCGGCCGGCACCGGCACCACTGCCGCGACCGCGACCGCGACCGCCGGCCGGCTGGCCCTGGCCGGCGCGTACGCCTGCTTCGCGGTCTGCGGCGCGGCCGTCCTCTACGGCCTGTCCCTGATCGCCGGACACTAGTCGTCGATGCCGAAGGGGCCGGGGGGGGGTGGTTCCGCTCCCCGGCCCCTTCGCCGTCTCCGGCCGCCGTCAGCCCTGCTGGGTGGTGCGCAGCGCGGTCTCGCGAATGAACAGCACCGTGATGAAGGCCAGCAGCGCGAACGGCGCCGCCATCAGGAAGACCACGCCCACGCCGTGCCCGAAGGCGTCCGTCACCAGCGGGACGACCGGGGCGGGCAGCTTGTGCAGGTCCGGAATGCCCCCGCCGGCCGCAGCGCCGGTGGCCGGGATGTGCGCGGCGGACAGGTTCTCCGCCAGGTAGTGGCCGACCTTGTTGCTCATCAGGGCGCCGAGCGCGGAGACGCCCATCGCGCCGCCCATGGTGCGGAAGAAGGTGACGACCGAGCTGGCCGCGCCGAGCTCGCTCCGCGGCACCGTGTTCTGCACCGCGAGGACGAGGTTCTGCATGGTCAGGCCGAGGCCGATGCCGGTGATCGCCATGTAGACGGAGAGCAGCCCGTAGTCGGTGTCGGCCCGGGCGGTGCCGAGCAGGCCGAAGCCGATCGCCAGCATCAGGGTGCCGGAGACCAGGTACACCTTCCACTTGCCGTACTTGGTGATCAGCTTGCCGGCCACGGTGGAGGAGACGGCCAGGCCGAGGATCATCGGCAGGGTCATCAGGCCGGCGATGGTCGGGGACTTCTCCCGCGCCAGCTGGAAGTACTGGCTGAGGAAGGTGGTCGCGCCGTACATCCCGATGCCGACCAGGACGCTGGCGAGCGCGGCCAGGGTGACGGTGCGGTGGCGGAAGAGGTCCGGCGGGATGATCGGCTCGGCGGCGCGCTTCTCGACCACCACGGCTAGGGCGCCGAGCAGCAGCCCGCCGCCGACCATGACCAGGGTCTGCCAGGAGAGCCAGGCGTAGTTCTTGCCGGCCAGGGTGATCCAGATCATCAGCAGGCTGACGGCGCCGGTGATGACCAGCGCGCCCAGGTAGTCGATCTTCACCTTGCGCTTGACCACGGGCAGCTTGAGCGTGCGCTGGAGCACCGCGATCGCGGCCAGCGCGAACGGGATGCCGACGTAGAAGCACCAGCGCCAGCCGAGCCAGGAGGTATCGACGATGACGCCGCCGATCAGCGGCCCGCCGATGGTGGCCAGGGCGAAGACGGCGCCGAAGTACCCGCTGTACCGGCCGCGCTCACGCGGCGGGACCATCGCGGCCAGGCAGATCTGGGCGAGCGCGGTGACACCGCCCGCGCCGATGCCCTGGAGGGCCCGGCAGGCGATCAGCTGGCCGGTGTTCTGGGAGAGGCCGGCCAGCGCCGAGGAAGCGATGTAGATGACCAGGGCTATCTGCAGCAGCAGCTTCTTGCTGGCGAGGTCGGAGAGCTTGCCCCAGATCGGGGTGGAGGCGGTGAGGGTGAGCAGGGTGGCGGTGATCACCCAGGTGTAGGCGGACTGGCCGCCGTGGAGGTCGGTGAGGATGCGGGGCAGCGCGTTGGAGACGACCGTCGACGACAGCACGGCCACGAAGAGGCCGAGCAGCAGTCCGGACAGCGCCTCCATCACCTGCCGGTGCGTCATGGGTTGGTCGTCGGCGGTGGCGGCTCCGGTCGCGGCTGGGGTGGTGACGGTCATCTGGGTCCTTCGGCGGGGTGCGAGGCGGAAGCGGAGACGGCAGACGAAGGGCAAGAAATCGTTGCCTTAAGCAACCATAGGGCGAATGGTTGACTAGGGCAACTTTCTTCAAGCCGAAGTAAAATCTGCTCCCGGCCCACCCCGGGCCTTGCGCCTCAGGCCCCCATGCCCTCCCCGACCACGTCGTTGAAGCGGTGCAGCAGCTCCGCGAAGCGGACCACGTCCTCCTCGGGCCAGTCGGCCATCAGCGCGCGCACCCGCTCCATCCGGGCATCCCGCGCCCCCAGGAAGCGCCGTCGGCCGTCCTCGGTGAGCGAGACCAGGGCCGCCCGCCGGTCCAGCGGGTCCGCCTCCCGGTCCACCAGGCCCAGCTCCTCCAGGGCCCGGATCTGCCGGCTCACCGTGGCCTTGCCCACCGCGAAGTGCACGCCGACGTCGGTCACCCGCACCCGCCCGGCCTGCTCGATGTAGGCGAGCAGGCTGTACGCCATGCCCTCCAACTGGGGATGCACCCGGCGGGACATCTCCGCCACCCGGGCCCGGCCGCGCCGGAACAGCAGCGAGACCTCGCGCTCCACCGCCACCACGGACTCGTCGTCACTCTCCGCACTCACGGCGCCAGTATCCCGCAGCCCGCCGAGCCGGAACGCGGCGCGGGAGGGATACCGGGCCGACTAGTTGATGGTATGAAGTATCCGTTTGTCCTCTATCGGCTGATACACCAGGAGATGTGCATGACCGCCCCAGGGCAGGTACCGAGCCAAGGACTCGTCGCCGAACTGAAGGGAGCGGTCACCCCGCGCACGGCGCTGCTGGTGACCGCCGTCCTCCTCCTCCAGCTCGGCTTCATCACCTCCTACGTCGGCGCCCTCCACCACCCGACCCCGCACGAGCTGTCGATCGCGGTGGTCGCCCCGCCGCAGGTCTCCCCCAAGCTGGTCGGGGCGCTGGAGTCGGTGCCGGACGACGCCGTGAAGGCCGTCACCGCGCCGGACGCGGCGACCGCCGCCGCACGGATCAAGGACCAGAAGATCTACGCCGCATGGGTCTTCAACCCCGCCGGCACCGAGGACACCCTGCTGGTCGGCGGCGCCCGCGGCCCGTCCGCCGCCAAGGCCGCCGAGTCGATCGTCACCGCGGTGGACAAGACCCAGGGCCGGACGGTGAAGACCGAGGACGTGGTGCCGCTGGCCAAGGGCGACCCCAACGGCCTCACCTCCTTCTATCTGGTCATCGGCTGGTGCGTCGGCGGCTACCTGGTCGCCTCGATCCTCGGCGTCAGCGCCGGCGCCAAACCCGCCAACACCAACCGGGCGGTGATCCGGCTCGGCACGCTGGCGCTGTACTCGGTCGCGGCCGGCATCGGCGGCGCGGTGATCGCCGGCCCGGCCCTGGACGCGCTGCCCGGCTCGTTCTGGGGCCTGGCGGGCGTCGGCGCCCTGGTGGTCTTCGCGGTCGGCGCCTTCACCATGGCGCTGCAGTGCCTGTTCGACATCATCGGCATCGGCATCGCGGTGCTGATCTTCGTGGTGCTCGGCAACCCGAGCGCTGGCGGGGTCTTCCCGCCGCCGCTGATGCCGCCGTTCTGGCGGGCGATCGGCGCCTGGATCCCCAACGGCGCCGGGACGGACGCGACCCGCTCGATCGCCTACTTCGACGCCACCAACCTCGGCATGCCGCTGCTGGTGCTGCTGGTCTGGGCACTGGTCGGGGTCGCCGTCACCTTCGCCGCCGTCCTGCGCGGGCCGCGCGGAGGCCGCGAACTGGTTCGCCCGTAGGGCTTGTCCGACAAGCCCTGTTCAGCCCTCCAGCCGGCCCGGGTCGGCGACGATCGCCCGGACCACGCCGACCGCGGCCCCGAGCAGCGGGCCGCGGCGGCCCAGCCGGGAGACCGTCAGCCGCTCGTCCGACCAGGGGCGGACGGTGACCCGCAACGCCAGCTCGGCCCGCATCGCCGGCAACAGCCAGGGCGCCAGCTGCGCGTAGCCGCCGCCCAGCACCACCTCGGCCGGGTCGAGCAGGTTGACCGCCCCGGCCGAGGCGATGCCCAGCGCCGAGCCGGCCCCGGCCAGCGCCGTGCGCACCTCCTCGTCGCCGGCCTGGGCCCGCTCGGCGAGCAGCGCCACCCAGTCGCCGCGGATCCCCTCCAGGCCGGCCGCCCGCAGCACCGCCGCCTCCCCCGCGTACTGCTCCAGGCAGCCGTGCGACCCGCACGCGCAGAGCGGCCCGTCCGGGCGGACCGGCACATGGCCCAGCTCGCCCGCGTAACCGCGGGCCCCGCGCAGCAGCCGACCGCCGATCACGATCGCCGCGCCGACCCCGGCCTCGGCGGAGACGTGCAGGAAGTGGTCGGGCGCGCCGCCCAGCCAGAGTTCGGCGAGCCCGCCCAGGTTGGCCTCGTTGTCGGCGTCGATCGGCAGCTCGGCCAGCTGCTCGGCGCCGGCCGCGCGCAGTGCGTGCCGCAGTTCGGCGGTGACCGGAACGTCCTGCCAGCCCAGGTTGGCGGCCCGCTGGAGCACCCCGCCACCGTCGCCGACCAGCCCGGGCACGGCCAGCGTCAGCCCGGCCGGGCGCAGCCCCGCCTCGACGGTGGCCGCGCGCAGCAGCTCGGCCAGGTCGGCCAGGACGGCGGCGGGCCGCCGACCCCGGTTGCAGATCTCCTGGCGGCGCCAGGCGCGGACCTCGCCGCGCAGGTCGACCACGCAGGCGCCGAGGTGTTCCACCCCGATCTCGGCACCGAGGCCGCCCGGCCCCCCGGGGTTGAGACCAAGCGCGGTGCCGGGCCGGCCGACCTTGCCGCTGGGCGCGGCCGGGCCCGCCTCGACCACCAGCCCCGCGGCGATCAGCTCCTCGGCGAGCGAGGAGACGGCCGCCCTGGTCAGCCCGGTGTCGGCGGCCACCTCGGCCCGGGAGCGCGGGGCGCGCGCGATCACGCCGAGCACCAGCGCCAGGTTGGCCCGGCGCATGCCCTGCTGGCTGGCGGGTCCGGCCCGGAGGCCGTCCGTCTCGCGCATCGCCCTCACCCCGCTCGGCTGCCTGGCACCCGCCTTCGGGGCCGGTCGCTTGCAGCGTAACCGCGTTCGGCCGCCCGCTCCCGGCGGGCCGGGAGCGCCCGCCCGGGCACCTGCGCGCGCCGGGCAAGTCACGCCCTACGAGATGCGTTGCGGCTGCTCCACCGGGGTGGCGGCCGGTTCGGCGAGGCGGGTGAAGACCCAGCGCTGCATGGCCCAGTAGCGGAACAGCATCGCGATGAAGGTGCCCACGACCATCCCGCTGACGAAGTCGGCCACCCCCTCGGTGAAGGCCGTCACCCGGGGCTCGCGCAGGTCCAGCAGGTAGCGCGAGACGATCAGCGGGAGGACGTTGACGCCGATCGCCACCGCGCTGACCAGCAGGAACAGCAGCACCTCGCGGCGGCGGCCGACTGCCCGGAAGGACCACTGGCGGTTGAGCACATACGAGACCGCGGTGCCGACCACGGTCGCGAGGGTGAGCGCCACCACCGGCTTGTGCTCCAGCACGGTGAACTTCAGCGCGAAGTTGAGCACCGTGGTCAGGCCGAAGCAGGCACCGCCGACCAGCAGGAACTTCACCAGCCGGCGGTGCCTGACCAGGAACGGGCGCAACCTGGCCGGCACTCTGGCCAGGGCACGCTGCGTGAGGGACGGCATCTTCGCAGTCTGACCACGGCGGCCGCGGGCCGCTACTCGTCAGCGGTGATCCGCAGCACCCCGGTGGTGGTCCTTTGGTAGACCACGCCGCCGGGGGCGATCGAGCCGACCATCCGGAGCATGTCGCAGAGGAAGCCGGCCCCGGTGTACTCGGTGCGCACCACGGCGCCGGTGCGCGGGCCGATCTCCGCGTAGTGAATGGGGGTCCAGCACCGAGGTGGTCGCACAAGCCCTGACGGGGCGTGGGGCCCGCAGAATCCCACACCCCGTCAGCCGGCCGCCCGTCAGGCGGCGACCAGCACCTCGGCCGGCTCCAGGGCCAGCTTCAGCACCTCCCGGACGTCCGCGACCGGGTGGACGGTGAGCCGCTCCAGCACCTCGGCCGGGACGTCGTCCAGGTCGGCCTCGTTCCGCTTGGGGATGATCACCGTGGTGACGCCGGCCCGGTCGGCGGCGAGGAGCTTCTGCTTCACCCCGCCGATCGGCAGCACCCGCCCGGTCAGCGACACCTCACCCGTCATCGCCACGTCGGTGCGCACCTTGCGGCCGGAGAGCAGCGAGGCCAGCGCGGTCGTCATGGTGATGCCGGCGCTCGGCCCGTCCTTGGGGACGGCCCCGGCGGGGACGTGCAGGTGCACGCCGCGGTCCCGCAGCGAGGTGACCGGCAGCTCCAGCTCGGCACCGCGCGAGCGGAGGAAGGAGAGCGCGATGTGCGCGGACTCCTTCATCACGTCGCCCAGCTGCCCGGTGAGGGTGAGCCCGGTGCCGCCGGTCTCGGCGTCGGCGAGCGAGGCCTCGATGTAGAGGACGTCGCCGCCGGCGCCCGTCACCGCGAGGCCCGTCGCCACGCCGGGGACGGCGGTGCGCCGCTCGGCCGGCTCCTGGGCCGCCTCGGGGACGTGGTGCGGCCGGCCGATCAGGGCGCGCAGGTCGTCGGCGCCGATCGCGGCGGGCAGCTCCCGCTCGCCCAGCTCGCTCTGCGCGGCGACCTTGCGCAGCACTCGCGCGATCGAGCGCTCCAGGTTCCGGACGCCCGCCTCACGGGTGTACTCGCCGGCCAGCCGGCGCAGCGCCTCCTCGTCGACCGCGACCTCCTCGCCCTTCAGGCCGGCCTTCTCCAGCTGGCGCGGGAACAGGTGGTCGCGGGCGATGACGACCTTCTCGTCCTCGGTGTAGCCGTCCAGGCGGACCAGCTCCATCCGGTCGAGCAGCGGCTCGGGGATGGCCTCCAGCACGTTGGCGGTGGCGAGGAAGACCACGTCGGAGAGGTCCAGCTCGACCTCCAGGTAGTGGTCGCGGAAGGTGTGGTTCTGGGCCGGGTCCAGCACCTCCAGCAGGGCGGCCGCCGGGTCGCCCCGGTAGTCGGAGCCGACCTTGTCGATCTCGTCCAGCAGGACGACCGGGTTCATCGAGCCGGCCTCCTTGACAGCCCGGACGAGCCGGCCGGGGAGCGCGCCGACGTAGGTGCGCCGGTGGCCGCGGATCTCCGCCTCGTCCCGGACGCCGCCGAGCGCCACCCGGACGAACTTGCGGCCCATCGCGCGGGCCACCGATTCGCCGAGCGAGGTCTTGCCGACGCCGGGCGGGCCGACCAGCGCCAGCACCGCGCCTCCGCGCCGGCCCCCCACCAGGCCGAGCCCCTGGTCGGCCCGGCGCTTGCGCACGGCGAGGTACTCGACGATGCGGTCCTTGACGTCGGCCAGGCCGGAGTGGTCGGCGTCCAGTACGGCGCGGGCGCCGGCGATGTCGTAGGCGTCCTCGGTCCGCTCGTTCCAGGGCAGCTCCAGGACGGTGTCCAGCCACGTCCGGATCCAGGAGCCCTCGGGCGACTGGTCGGACGCCCGCTCCAGCTTGTCGACCTCCTTGAGGGCCGCCTCGCGGACCTTCTCGGGCAGGTCGGCCGCCTCGACCCGGGCCCGGTAGTCGCCCTCCTCGTCGGCCGGGTCGCCGTTCAGCTCGGCCAGCTCCTTGCGGACGGCCTCCAGCTGGCGCCTGAGCAGGAACTCCTTCTGCTGCTTGGCCACGCCCTCCTCGACGTCCTTGCGGATGGTGTCGTTGACCTCCTCCTCGGCGAGGTGGTCGCGCAGCAGCGTGAGCGCGTACTCCAGGCGGGCCACCTGGTCGGCCTCCAGCAGCACCTTGAGCTTCTGCTCGGCGGTGGCGAAGGACGCGTAGCCGATGTTGTCGGCCAGCTCGCCGACGCCCTCGATCTGGGCCACCCGGTCGACGATCTGCCAGGCGCCGCGCCTGCGCAGCCACTGGGTGGAGAGCGACTTGTACTCCTTGACCAGCTCGGCGGCGCGCCCGGCCACCGGGGTGCCGACCGAGGACTCCCGGAACGGCGTGGTCTCCACCCAGAGGGCGGCGCCGGGCCCGGTGGTGCCGACGCCGATCCGGACCCGGCGCACGGCGCGCACCAGCGCCGCCGGATCGCCGTCGGCCAGCCGGCCGACCTGCTCGACGGTGGCGAGCGTGCCGACCGCCGCGTACGAGCCGTCCACCCGCGGGACCAGGAGGACCTGGGGCTTGCCGGTACCGGCGGCCGCGGCGCGCGCGGCCTCGACCGCGGCCCGCACCTCGGTGTCCTTGAGGTCCAACGGGACGACCATGCCCGGGAGCACGACCTCGTCGTCGAGCGGCAGCACGGGCAGGGTGAGCGGTGTGGACGTCGATGCCATGATCTCTCCCCAGTCAGTCAAGTTGAGTTGACCTGACTAAGGTTTTGCGAGCGCCGGATGTTCCCGGCCCCCTGTTCGCCATGAGCGAACAAAGGCGCCCGCGGGAGAAGGGGGAGAGCCTCGGGCGGGCCTGTCAAAAACGCCCGGGAGACGTCACATCCGGTCGAGCAGCGCGGCCCCGCGGGACGGCGGGGCGGACGCCGGGGCCGCCCCGGCCGGCTCGGGTCGGCGCGAGCGGCGGCCGGGGGTGCCTCGCAGCCAGCGCCAGAGCGCCACCCCGGCCAGCAGCGCCGCCGGGTGGCCGATCCCGGTCACCAAGTCCCGGTCGCCGGCGATCTGGTCGGCGACCAGCAGGCCCGCCGCGCCGAGCGCCAGCAGCCGCCCGCGCGGCTTCAGCAGCCCGGCCAGCGCGCCGAGGCTGGCCAGCACGCCGTAGCTGACGCCGATGTCCAGGTTGTCCAGCGCCGCGGACTCCAGCCGCCCGGTGGCCACGGCGCCGATCACCACCGACTGGGAGAGCAGCGTGGCGGTGATGTGACCGATCGCGAAGACGGCCGCCGCCCGGCCCGACCCGACCCGCCGCTCCAGCGGCGCGACGGTGAAGGCGAACGCCCAGAGGTAGGGCATCCAGATCGTCCCGGCCACCCAGAAGCCGCTGAACAGCAACGCGCGCAGCGGGTGGTGCAACAGGTTGTGCCCGTCCGAGCTGGACGCCTCCTGGAGGCGCAGCACCAGGTCCGGGTCGGCGAGCTTGGCGAAGGTGGTGGTGGCACCGACCACCGCGAGGTAGCCGAGCGCGAAGGGGTTGCGCCGGGGCGTCGGCACCCGGGCCAGCAGCCAGCCGGCGACCCCGGCCCGCAGCCCGTACCGCAGCATCCCGTAGGGCGGTCCGGTCTGCCCGGCGCCCTCCCGCAGCCCCGCCATGCCGCCTCCGCTCCGACCTGCAGCAACCGGCCCCGTCAGATGCCCAACGTACCGGCGCGCGCCGGAAATCCCACCCCCGTGAATCTTGTCGTGACCACGGTACGTCGCGGTTCTGGGAGTCCGCTGGGAAAACCCCGTGAATACCGGTGGACGGCCGGATGGCCGGATGGCCGGCCTTGGTCCAGACCTTCCCTCTGTTTACGCACGAGTAGCGGCTCTGACCGGCGGCTTGGCGTCAACAAGTGTGCATACGTACCGTCACACAGTGAAAAATCGCCGGGTAAGGTATCGGCCCGTGCCCACTCCCGAGTGGGTCCGATGGCGGCCCGACAGCCGCCTCACGGGCCGGAAATGTCCGGCCCACCTGCCGGAAACCACCCGCGGTCCGTACGCTGCGAAGTGTGCGGAAACGGTGGGCAGTCCACACCTGCCCTCCCGTCCCCGCACGTTCGACGGGACGGCGGACCCGGCACAGTCCACGACGGAACAAGACTACGAGCGGAGCCCCGCCATCCCCACAGGTGGCCGGCCCGCAGCCCTGGGGGCGGTGGCGTGACCGTGACAGAAATTCAGCAGGACAACCAGAACAGCGGCGGCACGGTGAGCAGCCAGCGCAGAGTGCTGGTGGTGGAGGACGAGCCCACGATCGCCGAGTCGATCGCGGCCCGGCTGGGCGCGGAGGGCTTCAAGGTCGCCGTGGCCCACGACGGCCCCGGTGCCGTCGACGGGTTCCACACCTGGCAGCCCGACCTGGTCGTGCTCGACATCATGCTGCCCGGGTTCGACGGCCTAGAGGTGTGCCGCCGGATCCAGGCCCAACGCCCGGTACCGGTCCTGATGCTGACCGCGCGCGACGACGAGACGGACCTCCTGGTCGGCCTCGGCGTCGGTGCCGACGACTACATGACCAAGCCCTTCTCCATGCGCGAGCTGGCGGCCCGGGTCAACGTGCTGCTGCGCCGCGTCGAGCGCGCCCAGCAGGCGGCCCGCACACCGGCTCTCGGCTCGCTGCGCTTCGGCGAGCTGGAGATCGACCACGTGCAGCGCCGGGTCCGGCTGGCCTCGGGCGACGTCCACCTGACGCCGACCGAGTTCGACCTGCTCGCCTGCCTGGCCGCCCAGCCGCGCGCGGTCCTCACCCGCGAGCAGCTGCTGGCCGAGGTGTGGGACTGGACGGACGCGTCCGGCACCCGCACCGTCGACAGCCACGTCAAGGCACTGCGCCGGAAGATCGGCGCCAGCTGGATCCGTACCGTCCACGGCGTCGGCTACGCGCTGGAAGCCCCGCTCTCGTAGCGGCGCCTCGGGCGACGGGCCTCCGGGGGGCCCGTGTCCCGAACCGCCGTGCGGGCCACCTGACGGATCACAGCACGCGGGGGATCACAGGGGACCAATGACCTTTCCACAGCAACGCAACGGGGACACCGACGGCACCCGGCGGCCCACACTGGCCGCCCGCGCCGCCCATCGGGTCTGGGCCGACATCCGGCCGCTCGACCCGGTCCGCTCGATCAAGGGCAAGCTCGCGCTCCTGGTGATCGTCTCGGTCTTCCTGGCCACCGGCATGGTGGTCGTGGCGATCCGTTCCGAGACGCAGATCCGGATCATCATGATCTTCTCGATGATCGCGTCACTGCTCTTCATGCAGTTCCTCGCGCACGGGCTGACCGCCCCGCTGCGCGACATGACCGCCGCCGCCCGCGCGATGACCTCCGGCGACTACAGCCGCCGGGTCGAGGTGAACTCGCGCGACGAGATCGGCGAGCTCGCGGCCACCTTCAACCACATGGCGGCCGATCTGGAGGCCGCCGACCGGCACCGCCGCGAGCTGGTCGCCAATGTCTCGCACGAGCTGCGCACGCCCATCGCCGCACTGCGCGCCGTGCTGGAGAACGTGGTCGACGGCGTGGTCCAGCCGAACCCGGCGACCCTGGGTGCCGCACTGGAGCAGACCGAACGGCTCGGCCGGCTGGTCACCCACCTGCTCGACCTCTCCAAGATCGACGACGGCGTGGTCGACCTGGACGCCCGCTCCTTCGAGGTGCGCGAGTTCCTGGACGGCGTGCTGCGCGGGGTCACCGTGGACGGCGCGACGGCCGGCGGGGCGTTCTCCCGGCGCGGGGACGTCCGGCTGGCCCTGGAGGTCAGCCCGGCCGGGCTGACCGGCGTGGCGGACCCGGAGCGGCTCCACCAGGTGGTCGCCAACCTGGTCGACAACGCCTGCAAGCACTCCCCGCCCGGCGGCACCGTCACGGTCCGCGCCCGGCCCGGGGAGGGGCCCGGCGGGCTCCTGCTGGAGGTCGAGGACGAGGGGCCCGGCATCCCGCCGGCCGACCGCAGCCGGGTCTTCGAGCGGTTCAGCCGCAGTGGCACCGCCACCGCGCAGGGGCCCGGCTCCGACGGCGGCACCGGCCTGGGGCTGGCCATCGCCCGCTGGGCGGTGGACCTGCACGGCGGGCGGATCGAGGTGGCCGAGGCCGCCCGGGGCTGCCGGATCGAGGTACGGCTGCCCGGCCCGCGCTGAGCGTGGTCCGGACCTTCATGTCACAGAACCGACACAGACGTATACGGATCTTGGGAAGCGATTATGTCCGGTTTTACCCTGATATGGGGGTCGATCGGGCATGATCGCTTCCCATCCCAACCGGCTTTCTAACGCACATTTTCAGCCAAACTGCAGGTCAGGACTGTGATCTGGGCGACGCCTGAGCCCTGGGGACTGCGCGATCACTGGTCAGGGGCGTAGCCTTAATCCCCGCTGTCCAAACATCCCAAAAGGAAGCGGAAGAGGGCGGTTGCCGCCGTGTCGCCACAGTCCCAAGAAACCCCCAACAGCTCGGCAAGCTCCACTGGCTTCGGCCCCAATGAGTGGCTCGTCGACGAGATCTACCAGCAGTACCTCCAGGACCCGAACTCGGTCGACCGAGCCTGGTGGGACTTTTTCGCCGACTACAAGCCCGGTACCGAGGTGACCCCAGTGACCCAGGCCGCGACCCAGGTCGGCCCCACGCCGACCACCGTTGCCGCCCCCGCGCCCGCCGCTGCCGCTCCGGCCGCGCCCGCCCCCGCCGCACCGGCCGCGCCAGCGGCCCCCGCGGCCCCGGCACCCGCGCCGCTCGCCGCAGCCCCCGCCGCGCCCCCGGCGCCCAAGGCCGCCGCCCCGACTCCGGCCGCGCCGGCCGACGGGACCGGCCCCGAGCTGATCCAGCTCCGCGGCCCGGCCAAGGCCGTCGCCACCAACATGGACGCCTCGCTGGAGGTGCCGACCGCGACGTCCGTCCGCGCGGTGCCCGCCAAGCTGCTGATCGACAACCGCATTGTCATCAACAACCACCTGCAGCGCGCCCGCGGTGGCAAGGTCTCCTTCACGCACCTGATCGGTTACGCCCTGGTCCAGGCCATCAAGGCCTCGCCGGGCATGAACCACAGCTACCAGGTGAAGGACGGCAAGTCGTACCTGGTCAAGCCCGAGCACGTGAACCTGGGCCTGGCCATCGACCTGGTGAAGCCCAACGGCGACCGCCAGCTCGTCGTCGCGGCCATCAAGAAGGCCGAGACGCTCGACTTCTTCGGCTTCTGGCAGGCCTACGAGGACATCGTCCGCCGGGCCCGCGCCAACAAGCTGACCATGGACGACTTCACCGGCGTCACGGTCTCGCTGACCAACCCCGGCGGCATCGGCACCGTGCACTCCGTGCCGCGCCTGATGCAGAACCAGGGCACCATCGTCGGCGTCGGCGCCATGGAGTACCCGGCCGAGTTCCAGGGCTCCGCCCCGGAGACCCTCTCCCGCCTGGGCGTCTCCAAGATCATGACGCTGACCTCGACCTACGACCACCGCGTCATCCAGGGCGCGGCGTCCGGCGAGTTCCTGCGCGAGATCCACCGTCTGCTGCTCGGCGAGAACGGCTTCTACGACGAGATCTTCGAGTCGCTGCGGATCCCGTACGAGCCGGTCCGCTGGGCCACCGACGTGGCGACCACGCACGACGACGAGGTCAACAAGACCGCGCGCGTCATCGAGCTGATCCACTCCTACCGGGTCCGCGGCCACCTCATGGCCGACACCGACCCGCTGGAGTACAAGCAGCGCAAGCACCCCGACCTGGACGTCACCACGCACGGCCTCACCCTGTGGGACCTGGAGCGCGAGTTCGCGGTCGGCGGCTTCGGCGGCCAGCGGATGATGAAGCTCCGCGACATCCTCGGCCTGCTGCGCAACACGTACTGCCGCACCGTCGGCATCGAGTACATGCACATCCAGGACCCGACGCAGCGCAAGTGGCTGCAGGAGCGCCTGGAGAAGCCGTACACCAAGCCGGAGCGCGAGGAGCAGCTGCGCATCCTGCGCCGGCTGAACTCGGCCGAGGCCTTCGAGACCTTCCTGCAGACCAAGTACGTCGGGCAGAAGCGCTTCTCGCTGGAGGGCGGCGAGTCCCTCATCCCGCTGCTGGACGCCACCATCGACTCGGCGGCCGAGCACCGCCTGGACGAGGCCGTCATCGGCATGGCCCACCGCGGCCGCCTCAACGTGCTGGCCAACATCGTCGGCAAGCCGTACGGCAAGATCTTCGGCGAGTTCGAGGGCAACCTCGACCCGAAGTCGATGCACGGCTCCGGCGACGTGAAGTACCACCTCGGCTCCGAGGGCACCTTCACCGGCCTGGACGGCGAGACCATCAAGGTCTCGCTCGCCGCGAACCCCTCCCACCTGGAGGCCGTGGACCCGGTCGTCGAGGGCATCGCCCGCGCCAAGCAGGACATCCTGGACCAGGGCGGCACGACCTTCCCGGTGCTGCCGATCCAGATCCACGGTGACGCGGCCTTCGCCGGCCAGGGCGTCGTCGCGGAGACCCTGAACATGTCGCAGCTGCGCGGCTACCGCACCGGCGGCACCGTGCACGTCGTGGTGAACAACCAGGTCGGCTTCACCGCCGCCCCGGCGTCCTCGCGCTCCTCGATGTACTGCACCGACGTCGCCCGGATGATCGAGGCCCCGATCTTCCACGTGAACGGCGACGACCCGGAGGCCGTGGTCCGCGTCGCGCGGCTCGCCTTCGAGTTCCGCCAGGCGTTCCACAAGGACGTCGTGATCGACCTCATCTGCTACCGCCGCCGCGGTCACAACGAGGCCGACAACCCGTCGTTCACCCAGCCGCTGATGTACGACCTGATCGACAAGAAGCGCTCGGTGCGCAAGCTGTACACCGAGGGCCTGATCGGTCGCGGTGACATCACCATGGAAGAGGCGGAGCAGGCGCTCCAGGACTTCCAGGGCCAGCTGGAGAAGGTCTTCGCCGAGGTCCGCGACGCCGCCCAGACGCCGGCCCCGGCCGCCAACGGCAAGCCGCAGGCCGACTTCCCGGTCAACATCCAGACCGGCATCTCCCAGGAGATGGTCAAGCGGATCGCCGCCTCGCAGGTCAACCTGCCGGACTGGCTGACCGTCCACCCGCGCCTGCTGCCGCAGCTGCAGCGCCGCGCCGCCTCGGTCGAGGACAACACCATCGACTGGGCGATGGGCGAGACCCTCGCCATCGGCTCGCTGCTGATGGAGGGCCACCCGGTCCGCCTGGCCGGCCAGGACAGCCGCCGCGGCACCTTCGGCCAGCGGCACGCCGTCCTGATCGACCGGGTCTCCGGCGAGGACTACACCCCGCTGCTGTACCTGACCGAGGACCAGGCCCGCTACACCGTGTACGACAGCCTGCTGTCCGAGTACGCGGCGATGGGCTTCGAGTACGGCTACTCGCTGACCCGCCCGAACTCGCTGGTCATGTGGGAGGCGCAGTTCGGCGACTTCGTCAACGGCGCCCAGACGGTGGTGGACGAGTACATCGCCTCCGCCGAGCAGAAGTGGGGCCAGCACTCCGGCGTCACCCTGCTGCTGCCGCACGGCTACGAGGGCCAGGGACCGGACCACTCGTCCTCCCGCCCGGAGCGCTTCCTCCAGCTGTGCGCGCAGAACAACATGACGGTCGCCATGCCGACCCTGCCGTCGAACTACTTCCACCTGCTGCGCTGGCAGGCGCACAACCCGCACCACAAGCCGCTGGTCGTCTTCACCCCGAAGTCGATGCTGCGTCTGAAGGCCGCGGCGAGTGCGACCGAGGAGTTCCTGTCCGGCTCGTTCCGCCCGGTCATCGGTGACACCACCGTCGACCCGGCGAACGTCCGCAAGGTCGTCATCACCGCCGGCAAGTTCTACTACGACGTGGAGGCGGCCCGCACCGAGCGCGGCGTCACCGACACCGCGATCGTCCGGGTCGAGCGGCTCTACCCGCTGCCGGTGGCCGAGCTCCAGGAGGAGCTGGCCAAGTACGGCGACAACGTCCAGTTCGTCTGGGCGCAGGAGGAGCCGGCCAACCAGGGTGCCTGGCCGTTCATCGCGATGAACCTGGTCGACCACCTGCAGGTCGTCATCGGCCGCAGCGCCAACGGCTCGCGGCTGCGCCGCGTCGCCCGCACGGCCTCCTCGGCCCCGGCGGTCGGCTCGGCCAAGCGGCACGCCGCCGAGCAGCAGGCACTGCTGGAGGAGATCTTCACGATCTGACGCCCCGGCGTCCCGATCACGGCCCCGGGGGGGGGGGGGGGGGGGGGGGGGGGGGGGGGGGGGGGGGGGGGGGGGGGGGGGGGGGGGGGGGACGGGGGA
>NZ_JBVJCO010000017.1:0-66974 GCF_055588525.1 Kitasatospora sp. NPDC041988 | reverse complement strand
AAGAAAAAAAAGCGACGAGGGACCCCCCCCCCCCCCCCCCCCCCCCCCCCCCCCCCCCCCCCCCCCCCCCCCCCCCCCCCCCCCCCCTCCCCCCGGGGCCCGTTCCGCTGTCACAGCGCCACGATGACGCCATGCCAAGGTCGCAGCTCTGCAACCAAACCGGCACGGAAATGCGCTCCTGCCTGACGGCTCGATAGGTTATGCCTCGCCAGACCGCCGCCCGGGCGCCCGTCATCGCACCCGCGGCCGGCCGATGACCTCACCGCTCTCCCAGGGGGATCACCACATGACCGCCGACGCACCACGGGACGCCGCCGCCGCACCGCTCCCGCCGGTCTTCCAGCCGCTCCACCCGGACGACCCGCGGGAGGTCGGCGGCTACCGGCTGTTCGCCCGCCTCGGCGCCGGCGGCATGGGCCGGGTCTACCTCTCGTACACGCCGGGCGGCCGCCCGGTGGCGCTCAAGGTCGTCCGGCCGGAGTTCGCCGAGGACGGCGAGTTCCGCCGCCGGTTCGCCCAGGAGGTCAGCAACGCCCAGCGCATCCACGGGCTCTACACCGCGCAGGTGATCGACTCCGGCGGCCTGGACTCGGACGCTCCCTGGCTGGTCACCGCGTACGTCCCGGGCCCGTCCCTCCAGCAGGTGGTGCGGGAGAACGGCGCGCTGCCGGTCCGTACCGTGCTGCTGCTGATGGGCGGCATCGCCGAGGCGCTCCAGGCGATCCACAGCGTCGAGGTGGTGCACCGCGACCTCAAGCCGGCCAACGTGCTGGTGGCCGGCGACGGCCCGCGCGTGATCGACTTCGGCATCGCCCGGGCCGCCGACGCCACCGCGCTGACCGGCACCGGCTACCGGATCGGCTCGCCCGCCTTCATGTCCCCCGAGCAGGCCCAGGGCCGCCCGGTCACCCCGGCCACCGACGTCTTCGCGCTCGGCGCGCTGGCCGCGTACGTGGCCGGCGGCACCGCGCCGTTCGGCGACGGCCCGGACACCGCCGTCCTGTACCGGGTGGTGCACGAGCAGCCCGAGCTGGACGCCGTCCCCGCCGACCTGCGCGAGCTGGTGCTGCGCTGCCTGGCCAAGTCCCCCGAGGACCGGCCCAAGCCCGCCGAGATCATCGAGATCGCCCGCAACCACCCGTCGGTCGGCGGACAGCTGCGGTTCACCGAGGACTGGCTGCCCAAGCAGGTCAACACCGAGATCACCCGCCGCTCGGACCTGCCGAAGACCCCGCCCACCCCGCTGCCGGCCGCCCCGCCCACCGCGCCCCCGGTCCCGGCCGGGCCGCCCACCGCGCCCACCACTCCCCCGCAGCCGACCCACCCGGCGACCGCCGTCTCGTACAGCACCCAGCAGCCGCCGGCCGGTCCGCCGGCCGGCTTCACCCCGCCGCCGCTCGGCGCGTACGGCGCCCCGCAGCCCGCCACCGAGGCCCCGACCGGGCCGCTGCTTTCCTCGCCGCCGACCGTGCAGCTGCGCCAGGAGCCGCCGTCCTACGACACCCCGCCGCCCGGCCCGGTGGTGACGGACGCCCCGGCGCCCGCGCCGGCGCCGGAGCCGAAGCGCAAGGGCGTCTCCTGGAAGGTGCTGCTGACCGTCGCCCTGGTGATGGCGGTCGGCGGCACCGCCGGCGGCGTGGTGCTGATGAAGCAGATGGACGACAAGAAGGGCAACGACAAGTCGAGCGGCGCCCAGCAGACCCCGGGCAACCAGCCCCAGCCCGCGCCCACCCAGAGCACGGACCCGGGGCCCACCGACACGCCCAGCCCGTCGCCGAGCAAGACCTCCGGGAAGGTGACGGCCTCGCCGTCGGCCTCGGCGAGCAACGGCGTGACCGCGCCGGCCCGCCCCGTCGGGTACTCCCCGCTGCTCGACAAGAAGCCGCTGGCCATCCCCGGTACCGAGGCCTACTACGACTCCTACCGGATCGACCTGGACGGCGGGACGGTCGTGCCGCGCGGCAACGACCTCAAGTGGGGTCTGGGGCTGAACGCCACCGGCAGCAGCAGCAAGGCCAACTCCTTCGTCACCGCGGGGGACGACAAGTCGGACTTCGCGGTGATCACCGAGTCGAGCGTGACTCCGGACCAGTGCGCCGTCGCCATCGACTCGCGGCCCGACACCGACCTGTCCTTCAACCGGGTCTCGCCCGGGCGCCTGCTCTGCATCCGCGACCGGATCACCCGCAACATCGCCATCGCGGTGGTCGAGGTCGCCGACGGCACCACCGGCGCCGTCAAGCTCACCGTGAGCACCTGGCGCGCCAGCTGACCGGGCCCCGCCCCGGACTATCCTGACCAGGTCGAATCCCCACCGGACCGGAGCGAACCGTGTACTTCACCGACCGCGGCATCGAGGAGCTGGCGAACCGGCGCGGCGACGAGGAGGTCACCTTCGAGTGGCTGGCCGAGCGTCTGCGCGAGTTCGTCGACCTCAACCCCGACTTCGAGATCCCCGTCGAGCGGCTGGCCACCTGGCTGGCCCGGCTCGACGACGAGGACGACGAGTGACGCGGTAGACCACGACCGAAGGGCCCGGGAGGCAAGTGCCTCCCGGGCCCTTCGCGTGCTCCCCCCGTAGGGGACGGCTCCGGGGCGGCTCCGGGTCCGCCTCGGGGTCGGACTCCCTTGACTTCGCCGTCACGCGATATATCGTCTTCAGAAGAGAACGCGATACATCGCGAGTCACTACGGGAGGCGGCAGAGATGAGCCAGTGGACGGTCGAGGGGCCCGACAGGATCACCATCGACGAGGAGGTCCGGACGCTCCAGGTACGGATCATCGACGGCACGGTGAACGTCGTCGCCGCCGAGGGCCCGGCCCGCCTGGAGGTCACCGAGCTGAAGGGCGAGCCGCTCCACGTCACCCTGGTCGACGGCGTGCTGACGGTCACCTACCAGGACCTCAGCAGCTGGAGCGACTTCGGCGACGTGCTCAAGTCGGTCGACTCGGTGAAGGGCTTCTTCTCCTCGTTCAAGCGCAAGCGGGTCGCCGCGGTCACCCTGACCGTGCCGGCCGCCACCGAGGTCAAGGTCGGCACCGTCTCGGCCGACACCACCGTCTCCGGCTTCGCCGAGCACGTCTCCGCTCAGACCGCCAACGGCGACGTCACCCTGGTCGGCCTCGCCGGCCGGACGTCCGCCAACACCGTCACCGGCGACGTGGACGCCCAGTCGGTGGCCGGGCAGCTCAAGCTGAACACCGTCTCCGGCCGGCTCACCGTGGTCGCCGGCACCGCCGACAAGGTGCAGGCCAACGCCGTCACCGGCGCGGTCACCCTGGACCTCGACGTGGCCACCCCGACCGACATCAAGGTCACCACGGTCAGCGGCGCGGTCGGCATCCGGATCCCCTCGCTGGCCGACACCAAGGTCGAGGCCGGCACCAACAGCGGCGACATCTCCAGCACCTTCGAGCAGCTCAAGGTCGGCGGCACCTGGGGCGCCAAGCGGCTCTCCGGCCAGCTCGGCGAGGGCAAGGGCAGCCTCGCGGTGACCACCGTCTCCGGCGCCGTCACCGTGCTGCGCCGCCCCGACGCCGAGGACGACGGCCCGGTCGTCGTCAAGGAGCTCCCGGCCGGCCTGGACCTCGGCAAGGGCCCGGAGCACGGCCCCGACCAGGGCAAGGGCCCCGACCTCACCAAGGAGGCGTGACATGACCCCCGTCTTCGGCCACGGCCGGCTCCGGCTCTACCTGCTGAAGCTGCTCGACGAGGCCCCGCGGCACGGCTACGAGGTCATCCGCCTCCTGGAGGAGCGGTTCCAGGGCCTGTACGCCCCCTCGGCCGGCACCGTCTACCCGCGCCTCGCCAAGCTGGAGCAGGAGGGCCTGGTCACCCACAGCACCGAGGGCGGCCGCAAGGTCTACCGGCTCACCGACGCCGGCCGCACCGAGCTGGAGGCCCGCCGGGGCGAGCTGGACGAGCTGGAGCTGGAGATCCGCGACTCGGTGGCCCAGCTCGCCGGGGCGATCCGCGAGGACGTCCGGGACAGCGCCAAGGACCTCCGCGAGGAGCTCTGGGGTGCGGCGAAGCAGGCCCCCCGGCCCGGGACCGCCGAGGGCGGGGACCCATGGGCCGGCCCGTGGGGGGACAAGGAGGCCTGGCAGCGCGCCAAGGAGGAGTTCACCCAGTTCAAGAAGCACGCCAAGGAGCAGGCCAAGCGCGCCAAGGAGCAGGAGAAGGCGGCCAAGGCCAAGGCGAAGGCCGCCGAGGAGGAGGCCCGCCGGCTGCGCGAGCAGTCCCGGGCGGCGCGGACGGCGGCCCAGCAGGAGGCGCTGCGGATCAAGCGCCGGGTCGAGCAGCAGGTGCGCGAGCACGCGGCCCGCGGGGACTGGCCGACCGGGCTGGCTGAGGGGCTCTCCGAGCTGACCAAGGGCCTGTCCGGGCTGGCCGACTCGGCCCGCTGGGGCCACCCGGCGGAGGACACCGCGCCGCCCGCCGAGAAGGTCACCGTCACCCGGATCGACCTGGACAAGGACGAGCCGGCCGGCGCCGCCCCGGCCGACCTGCCGCCGTGGGCGGCCACCGACCCGGCCGGCGACCCGGCGCGCGAGCTGGAGCGGCTGCTCGACCGCTTCCGTGACCAGGTCCGCGACGCGGCCAGGGACGGCGGGGTGACGGCCGGCCGGCTGGCCGAGGCCCGCTCGGTGCTGGGCACGGCCGGCGAGCGGCTGAAGCGCCTGCTGGGCTGAGCCCGCCGCGCGGCCACGGGCCCGGCACTCCTCCGGGGGGGGGGGGAGAGTGCCGGGCCCGTGCGTTCACGGCACGCAACCGTTCACGGTGCCCAAGCGTTCACGGCGCTCAAGCGTTCGCGGCGCGGAGCTCGCGGGCCGCGAGGCTCACGGTGTGAGGACGATCTTCCCGAAGACGTCGCCCTTGGCGAGCCGGGCGAAGCCCTCCCGGGCCTCGGCCAGCGGCAGCACCGCGTCGATCACCGGACGGACCCCGGTGGTGGCGCAGAGCGAGAGCAGCCCCGCCAGCTCCTCCTTGCTGCCCATGGTCGAGCCGACCACCTTGAGCTCCAGGAAGAAGATCCGGTTCAGCTCGGCGGCCTTCGGGCTGGGACCCGAGGTGGCACCGGAGATGACGATGGTGCCGCCGGGGCGCAGCGACTTCACCGAGTGCGACCAGGTGGCGGCACCGACCGTCTCCATGACCGCGTCCACCCGCTCGGGCAGCCGGGCGCCGCTCTCGAAGGCGGCGTCGGCGCCGAGTCCGACGGCCCGGGCGCGCTTGGCCTCGTCCCGGCCGGTGACCCAGACCCGCAGGCCGGCGGCCTTGCCGAGGACGATCAGCGCGGTCGCCACCCCGCCCCCGGCGCCCTGCACCAGGACGGTGTCACCGGGCTTCACCCCGGCGTTGGTGAACAGCATCCGGTACGCCGTCAGCCAGGCGGTGGGCAGGCAGGCGGCCTGCTCGAAGGAGATCCCGGCCGGCTTCGGCAGCAGGTTCCAGGTGGGGACGGCCACCCGCTGGGCGAAGGTGCCCTGGTAACGCTCGGTCAGGATCGAGCGCGGCTCGCCCGGCCCGACGCCGTGTCCGGTCTGGCCGATCACCGAGTGGACGACCACCTCGTTGCCGTCCTCGTCGATGCCCGCGGCGTCGCAGCCGAGGATCATCGGCAGCTTCTCGGCGGGCAGGCCGACCCCGCGCAGCGACCAGAGGTCGTGGTGGTTGAGGCTGGCGGCCTTGACCGTGACCACGCTCCACCCGGGGCGTGCCTGCGGTTCGGGGAGTTCGCCCAACTCCAGCCCGCTCAGCGGGTCGTCGGCGTCGATTCGTGCGGCATAGGCAGCAAACATGGTCCGGACGATAGCCGCGACAGCCGGAGCCCGGAACCACACGTCGGTGTGACGCGCGTCCCGGGCTCCGGCTCGGCTGTGCGAACTGCTGTGCGGACTGCTACTGCTAGCGGCGCGCCACGCCCTCGGCACGGGCGGCGTCGGCGACGGCCTTGGTGACCGCCGGGGCGACCCGCTCGTCGAACGGCGAGGGGATCACCTTCTGCGGCGTCAGCTCGTCGGCGACCACGCCGGCCAGCGCCTTGGCGGCGGCCAGCTTCATGCCCTCGGTGATCCGGGTGGCCTGGACCTGCAGGGCGCCGGCGAAGATGCCGGGGAAGGCCAGCACGTTGTTGATCTGGTTCGGGAAGTCGCTGCGCCCGGTGGCGACGACCGCCGCGTACTTGTGCGCGACCTCGGGGTGGATCTCCGGGTTCGGGTTGGCCATCGCGAAGATGAACGCGCCCGCGGCCATGGTCGCCACGACCTCCTCCGGCACGGTGCCGCCGGAGACGCCGATGAAGACGTCGGCGCCGGCCAGCGCGTCGGCCAGCGAGCCCTTGAGACCGGTCTTGTTGGTCTGCGCGGCGATCTCGGCCTTGACGTCGGTGAGGTCGTCGCGGCCCTCGTGGACCACGCCGCGGCGGTCACAGACCGAGACGTCGCCGATGCCTGCGGCCACCAGCATCTTGGCGATGGCGATGCCGGCTGCGCCGGCGCCGGAGATGACGGCACGCAGCGTGCCGATCTCGCGGCCGGTCACCCGGGCGGCGTTCCAGAGCGCCGCGGTGGTGACGATCGCGGTGCCGTGCTGGTCGTCATGGAAGATCGGGATGTCCAGGGCGTCCTGGAGCCGGCGCTCGATCTCGAAGCAGCGCGGGGCGGAGATGTCCTCCAGGTTGACGCCGCCGAAGGAGGGCGCCAGCCGGACGACGGTCTCGACGATCTCGTCCACCTCGGTGCAGGCGAGCGCGATCGGGACGGCGTCGACCCCGCCGAACTGCTTGAACAGGATGGCCTTGCCCTCCATGACGGGCAGCGAGGCCTCCGGGCCGATGTCCCCGAGGCCCAGGACGGCGGTGCCGTCGGTGACGACGGCCACCGTGTTGGACTTCCAGGTGTAGTCGTTCACCAGCTCGGGCTGCTCGGCGATGGCCGTGCAGACCCGGGCCACACCGGGGGTGTAGGCGAGGGACAGGTCGTCCGCGTCGCGCACCGGCACGGTCGCCCGGATCTCCATCTTGCCGCCGCGGTGGAGCGCGAAAACGGCGTCGACCGGATCGTCGGTGTCCTGAGTGCTGCTGTGGATGATCTCCGCTGCCACGATGACCTCTTCGTCATTGATCAGCGAGGGCGGGGCCGACGGGCGGACGACCCGGCGGAAACTCGAAACCGGGTACGCCGAAGCGGACCCGGGGAGAGCGGGGTCGGGGCGCTGCCGTCGGGGCCGCGCCCTCGGGATGAGGGATTTTTCTTTCCAGTTGTCTGCGTCGTGCTTCCAGGCCGAGCGTAGGTCGGACGACGGCATCGCACCTATGCCTTTTCGTCCAACGTCATGTGCTTTTTTTCATCCGCTGTGTCGCCCCCTTGACGGCACCCGGCGTCGGAAGCACCCGGCCCCGGTGGCGGCAGTCGCGTACGCACACACACCCGCAGGAGTGAACGCAGACACGGAGGGGAGCCGGTGCTTCGGATACGGAGTCCGCGTCGTGGACTTCCGTTCCTGCGCACCCCGAGCCTGTCTCGACTCGGCGGTCTGGGTTCGATCGTCGGGGGTCACCCGGTAGCAGATTCTGACACACCCGCCGCCGGGCCCGGCAGGGAGGGATGGGAGGATCCCTTGGCCCGCCGTCCCGCGTACACCTCCGCGACGCCGCGGCGCCATCTCGTCCCTCCCACAGGAGCACGCTCATGCACCACCGTCTCCACCCCCGACGACCGGCCATCGCCGCCCTCACCCTGGCCACCGCCGGCGCCCTGCTGCTGACCGGCTGCGGCGGTGACGACGAGCAGGCCACGAAGGACCCGGTGCAGGTCGTCCGCGGCAAGGTCCCGAAGGCCCAGCGCTCCGCGGGCGTGCTCCGGGTCGGCTCGGACCTCAACTACGCGCCGGTGGACTTCCGGGGTGCCGACGGCAAGCCGGACGGCCTCGACCCGGACATCGCCAACGCCCTCGGCAAGATCCTCGACCTGCGGATCGAGATCGTCGACACCCCGTTCGACAAGCTGATACCGAACCTGCACGCCAAGCAGTACGACGTGGCGATGTCCGCGCTCAGCGACATCCGCCAGCGCCGCGAGGGCGTCGACGACGGGGGCACGCAGACCAACCCGGGCGTCGACTTCGTGGACTACTTCATCGCCGGCTCCTCGATCACCGTCCCGAAGGGCAACCCCAAGGGCATCCACACCCTGGACGACCTCTGCGGCCGGACCGTCTCGGTGCAGCAGGGCACCACCCAGGACGAGATCGTCGCCCGCCAGGTGACGGCCTGCACCCGGGCCGGCAAGCCGCTCATCGTGCACAAGTTCGACAGTGACGCCAAGGCGCTGGCCGAGGTCGCCTCCGGCGCGGCCGCGGCCGGTCTGAACGACTTCCCGGTGGCGGCGTACGCGGCGAAGACCACCGACGGCGGCAACCGTTTCGAGGTCACCGGCGCGCAGTCCAAGTCCAACCCGTACGGGATCGCGCTGCGCAAGACCGACACCGAGCTGCGCGACGCGCTGTCCAAGGCGGTGGACCAGCTGATCCGCAGCGGCGAGTACGACAAGATCCTCGCCAAGTGGAACGTGAGTGCGGGCGCGGCCCAGAACGCCGTGGTGAACGGCGGGATCTGAGCCCCGCGGAACCGGGCGGGCCGGTCGGATCCGGGCGGGATCCGGCCCGGCCCGCGCGGGCGGCCGAATCGCCCGGGTCCTCGGGCGGGCCTCCGGGCAGAGCGCGGGGAGATCTGCATACTTATACGCAGGGTGACAGGGGCACGGTATTCGTCCGAATAGCGGACAGCGCGACCCCTCGTTATCCGATTTTGATCTGAATGAGGGCCACCCGACCGTCATCAGATGGCAGGATTCCCCCCATCTCGGATCGAGCCGGCCACTGGTCGAGGCGGTTCGATCGGCGTCCACCTCGGCGGAGGGTGGCGGAAGCAGTACCTCGCACCACCCTGCGCGCCCCCTGCCCAGGCCATGCACGACCGGCTCTGCCCGTACGACGTACAGCGAATTACCACCCGTACAGCGCCGTACGGCCTGCTGTCCCGGTGTGCCGCTCCCCCGCGGCGCGCTCCGCCCGACCTCTCCCTCAGGAGGAGATCCCCCTCATGACCGCCCGTACCCAGCGCACCCGCCTCCTCGCGGCCGGCGCGGTAGTCGCGTCCGTCTCACTCGTCCTGACCGCCTGCGGCAGCAGCAAGTCCTCGTCCGGCTCCTCCGGCAGCGGCGCCGCCTCCGTCACCGTGCCCACGGCCAGCGCCGACCCGTCGCTCGCCGCGCTGGTGCCGGCCGACCTCAAGTCCTCCGGCAAGCTGGTCGTCGCCGCCGACGCCTCGTACGCGCCCAACGAGTTCCAGGACGCCTCGGGCAAGATCATCGGCATGGACGTGGACCTGGCCAACGCCATCGGCCAGAAGCTGGGCCTGGGCGTCGACGTCCAGAACTCGCCGTTCACCGCGATCATCCCCGGCATCGCGGCCAACAAGTTCCAGCTGGGCATGAGCTCCTTCACCGACACCAAGGAGCGCGAGGCCACCGTCGACATGGTGACCTACTTCCTCGCGGGCACCAGCGCGGCGGTCAAGAAGGGCAACCCGGACAAGATCGACATCAACAACCTGTGCGGCAAGAAGATCGCCGTCCAGACCGGCACCACCCAGGCCGACTCCATCAAGGACACCATCAACCCGGCCTGCGTCGCGGCCGGCAAGCCCCCGGTGCCGAACGACGGCGACAAGTTCGACCTGCAGACCGACGTGACCCAGGCAGTGGTCTCCGGCCGCGACCAGGTCATGCTGGCCGACTCCCCGGTCATCGACTACGCGATCAAGCAGACCAACGGCCAGCTGGAGCAGCTCGGCTCGGTCGAGGGCAAGGCCCCCTACGGTGTCGTGCTGGCCAAGGGCGCCGCGCTCACCCCGGCCGTCCAGGGCGCCGTCCAGTCGCTGATGGACGACGGCACCTACAAGAAGATCCTGGAGAAGTGGGGCGTCGAGGCCGGCGCGATCGACAAGTCGGTCATCAACGGCGCCACCAGCTGACCCCTCGCCAGTTCCCCACCCCCCTGAGGCCACTGTGAACCATTCCGATCAGGGGAAGGTGAGTTCGGGACGGCCTGAGTCCTTCAAGGCCGTCCCGGTCCGCCACCCCGGCCGGTGGGCGGGAGCCGTCGTCGTCGCGGTCGTCGCGGCGATGCTGCTCCACGCTCTGATCTTCAATCCCGCCTTCCAGTGGGATGTCGTCAACACCTACCTCTTCGATTCCAGCATCCTGCACGGCCTCGGCGTCACCCTGGAGCTCACCGCGCTCTCGATGGTGATGGGTGTGGCCGGCGGCATCATCCTCGCGGTGATGCGGCTGTCGCCGAACCCGTTGCTGTCCGGCACCGCGTGGTTCTACATCTGGGTCTTCCGCGGCACTCCCGTGCTGGTCCAGCTGGTGTTCTGGAACTTCCTGGGCGCGCTCTGGCCGAAGTTGTCGATCGGCATCCCGTTCGGGCCCGAGTTCTGGTCCGAGTCGACCAACAAGCTGATCCCCGTCTTCACGGCGGCCCTGCTGGGCCTCGGCCTCAACGAGGCCGCCTACATGGCGGAGATCGTCCGCGGCGGCATCCAGTCGGTGGACGAGGGGCAGTCCGAGGCGGCCCACGCGCTCGGCATGAGCCGCTTCGCGACCATGCGCCGGATCGTCCTGCCGCAGGCCATGAGGGTGATCATCCCGCCCACCGGCAACGAGACCATCTCGATGCTCAAGACCACCTCGCTGGTCAGCGTCATCGCGCTGGAGGAGCTCTTCCGGGCGGGGCAGAACATCTACTCCCGCACCTTCCAGACCATCCCGCTGCTGATCACCGTCAGCCTCTGGTACCTCTTCCTGACCTCCGTACTGACCATCGGCCAGTACTACGTCGAGCGGTACTACGCTCGTGGTACCACCCGGACGCTGCCGCCGACGCCACTGGAGCGGCTGCGCCGGCTGTTCGCGGGCAAGCCCGTCCCGAAGGCCAAGAACGACGTGGTCCCGGGGATCGAGGGAGGTAGCCACCAATGACCGACCTGAGCAAGCCCCCGGCCTCGGGGCACCCGATGGTCCAGGCCGAGGGCGTTCGCAAGTCGTACGGCCTGGTCGAGGTACTCAAGGGCATCGACCTGGAGGTCAAGCAGAACGAGGTGTTCGTGCTCGTCGGGCCGTCCGGCTCCGGCAAGTCGACCTTCCTGCGCTGCATCAACCACCTGGAGAAGATCAACGGCGGGCTGCTGTCCGTCGACGGAGAGCTCGTCGGCTACCGGCGCAAGGGCGACAAGCTCTACGAGCTCAAGGACAGCGAGGTCGCCCTCAAGCGCCGCGACATCGGCATGGTCTTCCAGCGCTTCAACCTGTTCCCGCACATGACCACCATAGAGAACATCATCGAGGCGCCGGTGCAGGTCAAGGGCGAGAGCCGGGCGGACGCCCGGGAGCGCGGCATGGCCCTGCTGGAGCGGGTCGGCCTCTCCGAGAAGGCCAAGAACTACCCGTCCCAGCTCTCCGGCGGCCAGCAGCAGCGCGTCGCGATCGCCCGCGCGCTGGCCATGAAGCCCAAGCTGATGCTCTTCGACGAGCCCACCTCGGCGCTCGACCCGGAGCTGGTCGGCGAGGTGCTGGACGTCATGCGCGGCCTCGCCGAGGACGGTATGACGATGATCGTGGTCACCCACGAGATGGGCTTCGCCCGCGAGGTCGGCGACGCGCTGGTGTTCATGGACGGCGGTGTGGTGGTCGAGTCCGGCAACCCGCGCGAGGTCCTCACCAACCCGCAGCACGAGCGCACCCGCGCTTTCCTCTCCAAGGTGCTCTGAGCGCACCTTCACGCGGCGCCCGGCAGGCCGGTCCTGCCGGGCGCCGACGTTTTCCCCGTACGGGTAATAGGCTGGAAGCAGTCAGCCCGTTACCGACTTTGGAAGGACCACCGTGGAGCTCGCCTCGTACGCCGATCTGGCCGTCCGGCTGGTGAACACCGAGGAGCCCGAGCGCGGCACCGACTCGCTGACCTCGGTGGACGCGGTGCGCGCGCTGTTCTCGGAGTCGTCGCGGGCCGCCGCGCTCGCCGACGAGTCGGACCTGCCGCGACTGCGGGCCGTCCGCACCCGGCTGCGCGGGGTGTTCGAAGCCGCCGCCGAGGGGGACGAGATCCGCGGCGTCGACCTGCTGAACAGCCTGCTGATGGAGTACCCGGTCAGCCCGTTGGTCTCCGGGCACGACTACCTCGACGACGCCGGGCGGCCGCGCTGGCACCTGCACCTCGCCGACAACTCGCCGACCGCCACCGCGCACTTCAGCGCCGTCGCCTGCATGGGGCTGGCGGTCCATCTGACCGAGCTGGGCGCCGACCGGCTCGGCATCTGCCAGGCCGCGCCCTGCCGCAACGCCTACCTGGACACCTCCACCAACCGCTCCCGGCGGTACTGCTCCGACCGGTGCGCCACCCGCGCCAACGTCGCCGCCTACCGGGCCCGCAAGCGGCAGGAGGCCCAGGAGGCGGCGACCCTCGCCGGCCAGGGCTAGCGGACCGGGGGCCAGGGGCCGGGGGCTAGAGGGCCTCGGGGTCGACCCAGACGCCGAGCCGGCGGGCCAGCCCCGGAACCCGGGCCAGTGGGCCGGTGAGCAGCAGGCGCTCCAGCCGGCGGCCCGGGGCCAGCCAGGCCGGGCGGGGGCGCAGCCGCAGCAGCACCCGGCCGAGCACCAGCTCGTCCGGGACGGCGCCGTAGCTGCGGCTGTCGCTGTCGACCGGCCGGTTGTCGGAGAGCAGCCACCAGCCTTTCGGGCGCCGCTCGGCGGCCCGCTTCACCACCAGCAGGTCCTGCTGGAAGGGATGGCGGAAGACCACCACCGCCCCCGGCCGGATCCGCGCGCCGTAGCGGACCAGCAGCTGGTCGCCCTCGCGCAGGGTCGGCACCATCGAAGGCCCCGCCACGTCGATCAGCCCGAACGGTGCGCCACCCCCCGGGGTGCCGCCCTCCGGTTCCGCCATCCGCGCCACGACTCCTCCTCCCGGCCGGGTCCCAGTCTGCCGTACGGGCCGTCACCCGCCGATGTCCGGATTGGCCCGGTTCCGGCTCCGCCTTTTGCCCTAGGCCCACCGCCCGATCGCGAAACCCGGTGACCGGAAGGGTAATCTCAGCCGCGGGAAGACGATCTAAGGAAGGACTCCCATGTTCTCTCGTCTGTTTGCACCGCGCGCCACCGCCCACGCCCACTGCGACCTGCCCTGCGGCGTGTACGACCCCGCGCAGGCCCGGATCGAGGCCGAGTCGGTGAAGGGCACCCAGGAGAAGTACCAGGCCAACGAGGACCCGGCATTCCGCACCCGCGCCCTGATCATCAAGGAGCAGCGTGCCGAGGCCGTCAAGCACCACATCTCGGTGCTGTGGAGCGACTACTTCAAGGCCCCGCACTTCGAGAAGTACCCGCAGCTGCACCAGCTGATCAACGACACCCTGAAGGCCGCCTCGGCCACCAAGGCGTCGACGGACCCGGCCACCGGCCAGGCCCTGCTGGACCTCATCGCCGAGGTCGACAAGATCTTCTGGGAGACCAAGCAGGCCTGACCGCCGGTCAGCCTCCGTCGAACCGCCCCCGTCCGCACCACCGGACGGGGGCGGTCGCGTTTCCCAACCCCTTCACAGCTGGTAAGGGTTGCCTGGCCTTACTGCCTGTTATGCTGCCAGAGCGTCCCGAGGGGAAAGCCGGTGCGAATCCGGCGCTGACCCGCAACGGTGGGCGGAGCCCTGTGCCCGCGAGCCCGATCGCCCCGGGGCGCTGACCTCCCGACAACTCGCCGCGGACTGCGAGGGGATGGCGCCCCGGCATTCCCTGCGGCCCGGGCGCGCCGCCCCGCCGCCGCCCACGGCCCGAGGCGAAGGCGCGCCCTCCGTGAGCGAGCGAACCATCGAGCAGTGCTGCTCGCGGATCGATGACCCCGCCGAACGACGCGGGGCGGGCGCATGAGCACCGCGCCGGCCGCCGTACCGGCCCGTCGCGCACCCGTCGCACCGCTGGCCGCCGGCCTGGCCGCGGCGCTGCTGCTCTCGCTGGTCTGCGGGGTGGCCCTGGGCTCCACCGGACTCGGCTGGTCGCAGGTACTGCGGCTGCTCGGCGCCGGGCTGACGGGCGGTCGGCTGGAGGCCGGCGAGGCCGCCGCCTACGCGATCGTCTGGGAGATCCGGCTGCCGCGCACCGTGCTGGCCGCCGTGGTCGGCGCCGGGCTCGCGGCCACCGGGGTCGCGGTTCAGGCGATGGTCCGCAACGCCCTGGCCGACCCGTTCGTCCTCGGGATCTCCTCCGGCGCCGCCGTCGGCGCCAACGCGGTGCTGCTGCTCGGCGCCTTCGCCTCGCTCGGGGTCTGGGCGATCTCGGCCTCCGCGTTCGGCGCGGCGCTGCTGGCCATGGTGCTGGTGTACGCCGCCGCCCGCACGGCCTTCGGGCTCACCCCGCTGCGGCTGGTGCTCACCGGCACCGCGATGTCCTACGGCTTCTCGGCGGTGACGGCACTGATGGTGTTCGCCGCCGCCCGCGGAGAGGCGGCCCGCAGCGCGATGATGTGGCTGCTCGGCAGCCTCGGCGGGGCCACCTGGGGCTCAGTGCCGATCGCCGCCGCCACCGTGCTGGCCGGTCTGGCGTACCTGGCCTGCGCCGCCGGGCGGCTGGACGCGCTCGCCATGGGGGACGAGACGGCGGCCTCGCTCGGGGTGGACGGCGACCGGCTGCGCCGCGAGCTGTTCGTGGTGACGGCGGCCGTCACCGGCACCGTGGTCGCGGTCAGCGGCGCGATCGGCTTCGTCGGGCTGATGGTGCCGCACCTGACCCGGATGCTGGTCGGCGCCGGGCACCGCCGGATACTGCTGGTCGCCCCGCTGGCCGGCGCGCTGCTGCTGGTCTGGGTGGACATCGTCTCGCGCACCCTGCTGGCCCCGGCCGAACTGCCGGTCGGGGTGGTCACCGCGGCGCTCGGGGTGCCCTGTTTCCTGGTGCTGATGCGCCGTCGCGGCTACACCTTCGGAGGCCGCTGATGGACCTCGCCCTCGACGGCCTCTCGGTCGACCTGGCCGGCACCCGGCTGGTCCACGACATCACGCTGCGCGCCGCCGCGGGGCAGGTGGTCGGCCTGGTCGGGCCGAACGGCAGCGGCAAGTCCACCCTGCTGCGCTGCGTCTACCGGGCGCTGCGGCCGGCAGCCGGCTCCGTCCGGCTGGACGGCGCGGACCTGCACGCGCTGGCCCCGCGGGAGGCCGCCCGGCGGGTGGCGGCGCTGCCGCAGGAGCACTCCGCCGAGTTCGACTTCACGGTGGCCGAGGTGGTCGGCATGGGCCGGCTGCCGCACCGCGGCGGCTTCGCCCGCCCGGCCGACGGCGACGAGGAGCGGTGCGTCGACGCGCTGCACCGGGTGGGCGCGGCGCACCTGGCCGGGCGCGGCTTCCTGAGCCTGTCCGGCGGCGAGAAGCAGCGGGTGCTGATCGCCCGCGCGCTGGTCCAGGAGCCCCGCGTGCTGGTGCTGGACGAGCCCACCAACCACCTCGACATCGCGCACCAGTTGGAGGTGCTGGCGCTGGTCCGGGAGGCCGGGCCGACGGTGCTCACCGCGCTGCACGACCTCAATCTGGCGGCCGGCCACTGCGACCTGCTCTACGTCATCGCGGCCGGCCGGATCGTCACCTCCGGCCCCCCGGCCGACGTGCTCCGGCCCGCGCTGCTGGCCGAGGTGTTCGGCGTCCGCGCGACCCCGGTGGCACACCCGGACACCGGTGCCGTCCAGCTGCTCTTCGACCGACTCCCCCGATCCTAGGAATCCCCGTGCGTACCAAGGCCGTTGCCTCCGCCGCCCTGCTCACCCTCGGGCTGACCGCCTGCGGCGCCGAGATCGCCCCCGCCGGCGACGCCGCCACCGGCTCCGCCCACTACCCGGTGACCGTGGACAACTGCGGCACCCGGGTCACGTATCCGCAGAAGCCGGCCCGGGCGGTGAGCAACGACGTCGGCATCACCGAGCTGCTGCTGGCGCTCGGCCTCGCCGACCGGATGGCCGGCTATGTGATGCCCGACGACAAGGGCCAGGTCGACAAGGTGGCCTGGAAGGACGGCTACCAGCGGACCACGTGGCTCTCCAAGCAGCAGATCACCAAGGAGATCGTGCTGGAGGCCAAGGCCGACCTGGTCTTCGCCGGCTGGCACTACGGCTTCAGCGAGGCCGACGGCTTCACCCCGCAGGCCCTGGCCGGCCTCGGCATCGGCTCCTACGTGCTCACCGAGTCCTGCCGCAGCGGCAAGGGCCAGGAACGCGGCGTGATGTCCCCGCTGGACGCGCTCTACACCGACCTGGCCAACCTGGGCGAGATCTTCGACGTCCGCGACCGGGCCGACAGGCTGATCACCGAGTTCAAGGCGCAGGTCGCGGCCGTGCCGCAGCCCGAGCGCCGGCCGCGGGTCTTCCTCTACGACAGCGGCGAGGACAAGCCGTACACCTCGGGGAGGTTCGCGGCGCCGGAGGAGATCATCGCCAAGGCCGGCGGCCGGAACGTGATGGGCGATATCGCCGACTCCTGGACCACCGTCGGCTGGGAGAGCGTGGTCCGGCGCGACCCCGAGGTGATCGTCATCAACAACTACGGCTCCCCCGACGCCGAGGCCAAGCGGAAGTTCCTGAAGTCCTTCCCGCCGCTCGCGGGCGTCGCCGCGGTCCGCAACGACCGGATCTTCGTCCTGGACTACGTCGACCTGGTGGAGAGCCCGCGAAACCCGGCCGCGATCACCGCCCTCGCGGCGTACCTGCGCAGCGTGACGACCGGCTGAGGCGGACCTCGGAGGCGGACCTTCAGGGCGACGGGCCGGGGCAGCCGGGCGGCGGCGCGGCGGGCGTACGCTCGGAGGTACGAGCCGACGGAACCGACCGGAGGAGCGAGAAGATGACCACCAAGGCCGCGTCGTCCGCCTTCGACACCGCGGCGCTGCGCGAGGGCATCGAGCGCGCCGACGCCGACGCCCTGCTGGCGCTGTACGCGGACGACGCCGAACTGCGCATGGTCGACCGCAAGACGCAGCCCAGCCACCCCCTGGTGATGCACGGCCGGGACGAGATCGGCGCGATGCTGGCCGACGTCTACGGCCGGGAGATGACCCACCGGCTGGAGCAGGTGGTGCTCCAGGGCGACCACGTGGCCTTCCTGGAGTCCTGCCAGTACCCCGACGGTGTCCGGGTACTGGTCAGCTCGGTGGCCGACCTACGGGACGGCCGGATCGTCGACCAGACCTCGATCCAGGCCTGGGACGAGAACGAGCGGCCCAAGTAGGCTCGTCGCATGATCCGCACAGCCGTAGTCACCGATGTCCCGATCATTCACGCCATGATCCGCGAACTCGCGGAGTACGAGAAGGCGCCGCACGAGGCGGTGGCCACCGAGGAGCAGCTGCGTGACGCGCTGTTCGGCGCCAACCCGGCGCTGTTCGGCCTGATCGCCGAGGACGACACCACCGGCCAGCCGGTCGGCTTCGCGGTCTGGTTCCTCAACTTCTCGACCTGGCGCGGGACTCACGGGGTCTACCTGGAGGACCTCTACGTCCGTCCGGAGGCCCGTGGCGGCGGCCACGGCAAGGCCCTGCTGCTGGAGCTGGCGCGGATCGCCGTCGAGCGCGGCTACTCGCGGATGGAGTGGTCGGTGCTGGACTGGAACGAGCCCTCGATCAACTTCTACAAGTCGCTCGGCGCGGAGCCGATGGACGGCTGGAGCGTCTACCGGCTCACCGGCGAGGCGCTCACCGCCGTCGGCACCCGCTGACCGTCCAGGAGCACGTCCGGGGCTCCCTCCGGGAGTTCGTCCGCGAATTCCGAGCGGTGACGCACGACCCCTGACACCCTGTGTCGCGAGGGCTTACCATGAGTGACTCCCGCACCGGGGACAAAAGCGGTAACGTCTCGTGCGGATGCGCGGCGTCCGGCCACCCTCAGAGGGGTATGACCGGTACGTACCGCACCACCCCTCTGGACAGTTGGGGCGAAGCAGTTGAGCCAAGCAACAGACAGTGCCGCGGCCACCGGCCCGGAAGCACAGCGCGTCACCCAGGAGGTGAGGGTGTCCCAGATCGACGGCGAGCCCGGAGTGCAGGACTTCGTGGAGGTCCGGCTGCCCGCGGCGGGGGCCTACCTCTCGGTGCTGCGAACAGCGACGGCGGGGCTGGCGGCCCGGCTGGACTTCACGCTGGACGAGATCGAGGACCTCCGGATCGCGGTGGACGAGGCCTGCGCCATCCTGCTCCAGCAGGCGGTGCCCGGCTCCGTCCTCTCCTGCGAGTTCCGGCTGGTGGGCGACTCACTGAAGGTCATCGTCTCCGCCCCGACCACGGACGGCCGGGCCCCGGAGCGGGACACCTTCGCCTGGACGGTGCTCTCCGCACTGGCCGGCGAGGTGGAGTCCTCCGTCGGCGAGGACAACACCGTGTCGATCAGCCTGCACAAGAAGCGCGGCGGGTCCACCGCCCATTAGAGCCGCCACAGCAGCAACCGAACAAGGGCCGTCCGCCCGGCACCCCACCCGGGCCGGCGGGCGGCTCCCGGTACCGCCCTACACGCGGTACGACCGACATGACGGATCCGGGACCGCCCCACGGTCCCGGTGCTCCCGGAACGGAACGGGGGAATGGCCGTGAGTGATCTGGACCGTACCGGCCTCGCGACGGCGGGCCCTGCCGTACCGACCCAGGCGAGCGTTCCCGGCCTCGCCTCCAACGACGATGCGCACCCGAAGGACGCCCACCGGATGAGCCAGCCGACCGAGCCGACGTCCGAGCCGTCGCAGACACCCTCGCCCCCGCCGTCCGCCGAGGACCCGGCGGCCGCCGAGGCGCTGCGCGGTGCGGTGCCGGCCCAGCAGGCCCCGCACCGCTCGGGTGCGCCGGACCGGGAGGCGGCCCGGGCACTGTTCGTCCGGCTGTCCGCGCTGCCCGAGGGCTCCCCGGAGCGCGTCGAGCTGCGCAACCAGCTGGTGCGCATGCACATCCCGCTGGTCGAGCACCTCGCCCGGCGGTTCCGCAACCGCGGCGAGCCGCTCGACGACCTGACCCAGGTCGCCACCATCGGGCTGATCAAGTCGGTGGACCGGTTCGACCACGAGCGCGGGGTCGAGTTCTCCACCTACGCGACGCCGACCATCGTCGGCGAGATCAAGCGGCACTTCCGCGACAAGGGCTGGGCGGTCCGGGTGCCGCGCCGGCTCCAGGAGCTGCGGCTGTCGCTGACCACGGCGACCAGCGAGCTCTCCCAGCGGCACGGCCGCTCCCCCACGGTGCACGAGCTGGCGGAGCACCTAGGGATCTCCGAGGAGGACGTGCTGGAGGGCCTGGAGTCCGCCAACGCGTACTCCACGCTGTCGCTGGACGTGCCGGACAGCGACGACGAGTCGCCGGCCGTCGCGGACACCCTGGGCGCCACCGACGAGGCGCTGGAGGGCGTCGAGTACCGCGAGTCCCTCAAGCCACTGCTGGCCCAACTGCCGCCCCGGGAACAGAAGATCCTGGTGCTGCGGTTCTTCCGGAACATGACGCAGTCGCAGATCGCCGCCGAGGTGGGCATCTCCCAGATGCACGTCTCCCGGCTGCTCGCCCGCACGCTGGCCCAGCTGCGGGAGAAGCTCCTGGTGGAGGAGTAGAACTGACGGCCGCCCAGCGGCCGACCCGGCCCGCGGCCCTCTGTGCTCAGCCCTCGTGCGGAGCGTAGAGGGCCGCGGTCGACTTCGGGCTCAGCAGTGCGCCGATGCCGGCCAGGCCGAACAGGCCGACGGCGATCCCCACCGGGGCCATCGCGCCGCCGCTCTGCCACATGTAGTACGCCACCGGCAGGCAGATCGAGTTGGTCAGCACCGCCGGGCTGCGGCCCCAGCGCCGGCCCCGGAGCAGTGCCCGGGCCGCCAGCAGCGGAAGCACGCCGAGCAGCACGATCACCAGCCCGCCGAACTCGTTGAGGGCGAGCTGCTTGGACTGGCCGGACAGCGCGGCCACCATGTCCCAGACGCCGACGACGGCCAGCGCGGCGCCCGCCAGGGCGGTGATGACGGCGCCCACGGTCAGGGACGCCGGCCGGTCGGAGCCGGGCGCGGGTGCGGGTGCGGAGGATTCTGCGGTCACTCCAGCAGGGTAGCCGCCGGTTGGTCCGTACCGACCCGTAGGCTGAGCACATGCGCGCTCTCCTGGTCGTCAACCCGAAAGCGACCACCACCAGTGGCCGCACCAGGGATGTGCTGATCCACGCCCTGCGCAGCGACCTCAAGCTGGAGGTGGCGCAGACGGAGTACCGGGGCCATGCGCGTGACCTGGCCCGCGAGGCGGCGGAGGACGGCACGGTCGACCTGGTGGTGGCGCTGGGCGGCGACGGCACGGTCAACGAGGTCGTGAACGGACTGCTGACGCACGGCCCGGGCGAGAAGCTCCCCCGGCTGGCCGTGGTGCCCGGCGGGTCGACCAATGTGTTCGCCCGCGCGCTGGGCCTGCCCAACGACCCGGTGGAGGCCACCGGGGCCCTGCTGGATGCCATGGAGCACCGCCGGGAGCGGCCGATCGGCCTGGGCAAGGCGATGACCGAGGGGCTGCCGGACCGCTGGTTCACCTTCACTGCCGGCCTGGGCTTCGACGCCGGCGTGGTCGGCCGGGTGGAGGAGCAGCGCAGGGCGGGGCGCAAGTCCACCCACGCGCTCTATGTCGGACAGGCGCTCCGGCACTACATCACCCAGCGTGAGCAGCGCCGGTCGGGCCCGGTCACCCTGCAACTGCCGGGCCACGAGCCCGTGCCGGGCCTGGCGATGGCCATAGTCAGCAACACGTCCCCGTGGACGTTCCTGGGCAACCGCCCGGTCTACCCCTCGCCGCTCGCCTCCTTCGACACGGACCTCGATGTCTTCGGCATCACCCGGATGACGGCGTTCGGTACGGCTCGAACGGTCCGTCAGATCCTGCGGTCGCACAGCCCTTCGAGCGATGGCGCAACGCCTGCCGGCCCGTCCGGAAAGCACGTCGTTTCCTACCACGACGCCCGGCACTTCACCTTGGTTTCACAGGAACCGACCCCATTCCAGGTGGACGGGGACCACCTTGGAGACAGGAGTCGCGTCAGTTTCACAGGCGTACGGCGGGCACTGCGTGTGATTGTGTGACCGGAAGTGGGGTTCGCCCTTCTTCTCGAACGCACAAGCCCCCTTCACTCCATAGAAGTACTGGCTGTGAGCTAGGCGACACCGAAGAATCAAAAATTCCTTCCTGAAGGGGGTTGTATCCGGGCCCGAGGTTTGCGAACCTCTACATGGCGATCGGGACACATCGCAGCGACGGCAACCTCAGACCCTGACGGGCGCCGACCGCGGAGTGTCCCTCGAATCGCCGAATCCCTCCCCAGCACAGACCACCCGGGCCCGACGGGCCTTTGGTCTCTTTTGCTGTTGCGGGATTCGTGAAAGCGTTCACATTCACAAGCCATCGATTATGCCGACCGGGCCACCCCCGCGGCAGGAGGAGTTGGACGACCATGGACTGGCGCCACCGCGCTGTCTGCCGCGAAGAGGACCCGGAGCTGTTCTTCCCGATCGGGAACACCGGTCCTGCTCTGCTGCAGATCGAGGAAGCCAAGGCCGTGTGCCGCCGTTGTCCGGTCATGGAGCAGTGCCTGCAGTGGGCGCTCGAGACCGGCCAGGACGCCGGCGTCTGGGGCGGTATGAGCGAGGACGAGCGTCGCGCGATGAAGCGCCGTGCTGCCCGCAACCGCGCCCGCACCGCCTGATCACACGCCGTAGTACCAGCAGTGACCGTCATACCAGCAGTGACTGCAGTACCGATCAACACATGATCAAGGGCTTCCCTGCACTTCCTGGTGAAGCCTTCCGTACAAAGGACCTTGCTCGCCACGGTCCGGCGACACCGAGCCGCCCAGGCACTTGATACTGTTCACAGAGAGCAATATCGTGGAGCTGAGGCGCTCACCGTGTGCAACGCACCGGTGAGGTGTCGCACCACCAAGAGCCCCCGTTCCGGCCGACTCCCCCCGACGGCCGGAACGGGTTGAGAGGCCCTGTCGACCCACCCCCCCCGGTCGACAGGGCCTCGTTTCTGTTTCCCGGCCCGGGTCACGGCGGTCGTGACGGTTGTGCGAGGGTGCGGGACCGGCGCTCCCACCGAACGCACGCCCCCCGCACACCTCGACGCACCTCAGCGGACCGGGATCTCCAGAACCACCTTGGTGCCGCCGTCCGGCCCGGCCACCATGTCGAAGGTGCCGCCCAGCTCGCCGGTGGCGAGCGTCCGGACGATCTGCAGCCCGAGATTGCCCGCCTGCTGCGGGTCGAAGCCCTCCGGCATGCCCTTCCCGTCGTCCTGCACGGTGATCAGCAGGTACTCCTCCGGCTTGGCACCGCCGTTCCAGCTGTCCGACCAGCCCATGCCGGTGGCCGGCGCCCGCCCCCGCAGCGCGGAGACCTCCAGGTTGCCGGAGGCGGACGGGCCGAAGGCGTGCTCCAGGGCGTTCTGCAGCAGCTCGGTCAGCACCATCGCCAGCGGGGTGGCCACCTCGGCGGAGAGGATGCCGAAGCTGCCGCTTCGGCGGGTCGCCACCCGGCCGTCCTGGGACAGCTCCATCACCATCGCCAGCACCCGGTCGGCGATCTCGTCGAAGGCGACCTGCTCGTCGAGCGCCTGCGAGAGCGTCTCGTGCACGATCGCGATCGAGCCGACCCGGCGGACCGCCTCGTCCAGCGCGGCGCGGCCGGCGTCCGAGTCCATCCGGCGGGACTGCAGCCGCAGCAACGCGGCCACCGTCTGCAGGTTGTTCTTCACCCGGTGGTGGATCTCCCGGATGGTGGCGTCCTTGGTCATCAGCTCGCGGTCGCGCCGCCGCAGCTCGGTGACGTCCCGGCAGAGCACCAGGGAGCCGGTGAGAGTGCCCTTGGGCTTGAGCGGGATGGCCCGCAGCGTCACCACCCCGCCCTGCACCTCGACCTCGGTCTGCCGGGGCGCCCAGCCGCTCGCCAGCTTCACCAGCGCCTCGTGCACGGCCGCGCGCGAGGGCGGGACGAGCTCGGCGGTGGCGCGGCCGAGGTGGCTGCCGACCAGGTCGGTGGTGAGGCCGAGGCGGTGGTAGGCGGAGAGCGCGTTGGGGCTGGCGTAGGTGACGATGCCGTCGGCGTCCACGCGGATCAGGCCGTCGCCGACCCGGGGGGCGGCGTCCATGTCGGTCTGCTCGACGCCGGGGTACGGGAAGGTGCCGGCCGCGATCATCTGCGCCAGGTCGGAGGCGCTCTGCAGGTAGGTGAGTTCGAGCCGGCTGGGGGTGCGGACGGTCAACAGGTTGGTGTTGCGGGCGATCACGCCGAGCACCTTGCCCTCGCGGCGCACCGGGATCGACTCGACCCGGACCGGCACCTCCTCACGCCACTCCGGGTCGCCCTCGCGCACGATCCGGCCCTCGTCGAAGGCGGCGTCCAGCAGGGGGCGGCGCCCGCGCGGGACGAGGTGGCCGACCATGTCGTCCTGGTAGGAGGTGGGGCCGGTGTTGGGCCGCATCTGGGCCACCGAGACGTACCGGATGCCGTCCCAGGTGGGGATCCAGAGGACCAGGTCGGCGAAGGACAAGTCGGAGAGCAGCTGCCACTCCGAGACCAGCATGTGGAGCCACTCCACATCGGCACCGGTCAGGGTGGTGTGGCGGCGGACGAGTTCGTTCAGCGAGGGCACATGGCGAGAGTAGCTCCAGGCCCGGCGTGCGGGCCTGCCGCACCCGCCGGGCTGCCCGCCCGCGCGTGCCGGGCGGGCCAGCCGGACCAAGTTGTCCAGACCAATTTTCGAAGTCCTCTGGACAACCCAGATTGGTCTAGTCCACAATGAAAGGGCACCAAGGAGAGGCCCCCCGCGCACTGCCCTGACCCGCGCGAGGCCGCTCCTCGGTCGGACGCCGCCGAGCGAGGACCCCGCACAGTTCTCGGTCGTTCACGGCGCCCGACGACAGCTCCGGGCTGCGGTGCCGCATGGGTTGAGGGTCCCGTGTCGGCGCCGTGGCCCGTAGTGCTTTCCGGCCCCGGGCAGGAGACGCCGCCGGGTGCCGGTGCACCGAGACCCCTCTCTGCCGCTCAAACGCCGAACCCCCGTCCACAGCCTGTGGACGGGGGTTCGGCGTTGCGCCGTCATGGGCGGCACCGGACCGGAGCGACCCGGAACCGAGCGGGCGAACCCCACCCCGAGGCGAAGGACCGCGCCGGTGCCGAAAGAGAGAAGCGAGGACGCCCTGAGGAACGAAGGGCGTTGGAGTGCCGACCGTCGGCACCGGACCGGAGCGGCCCGGAGCCGAGCGGGCGAATTACCGTCAGTGGGTCTCGGTGACCTTGGCCAGGGCGCGCGGGGCGTCCGGGTCCTGGCCGCGGGCGATGGTGACCTCGTAGGCCAGCTGCTGCAGCGGCAGGATCTCCAGAATGGTCTGGACCTCCTCGGGCACCCCGGCCGGCAGCGCGAAGCCCGCCGAGGCGGCATCCACCTGTGCCTGCTGGCCGATGACCACCAGGTCCGCGCCCCGGCCGCGCAGGCGGTCCAGCACCGGCTGCAGGGCCTCGCCGCCCTTGCCGTCCGGGACGATCGCGATGACCGGGGAGACGTTGTCCACCATGGCCAGCGGGCCGTGCAGCAGGTCGGCGCCGGAGAACGGGGAGGCCGGGATGTAGGTGGTCTCCATCAGCTTCAGCGCCGCCTCGCGGGCGGTCGGGTAGCCGTAGCCGCGCGAGGTGATGACCAGGCGCTGGGCGAAGCGGTACCGCTCGGCCAGGGCCTTCACCTCGGCCTGGCGGGCCAGGATGCCGGCGGCCAGCGACGGCAGCTCCTTGGCGGCCGCGCCGTCGCCCCCGCGCAGGCCCTCCACCAGCAGGTAGAGCGCCAGCAGCTCGGCGGTGTAGGTCTTGGTGGCGGGCAGCGCCTTCTCGGGGCCGGCCAGTACGTCGATGTGGAACTCGGAGACCTCGGCCAGCGGCGAGGCGGCGTTGTTGGTGACCGCCAGGGTGATGGCACCGGCCTCGCGGGCGGCCTTGGTGGAGGCCACGAGGTCCGGCGAGCCGCCGGACTGGCTGACGGTGATCACCAGCACGTCGGTGAGGTCCGGCTTGGCGCCGTACGCGGTGGTGGTCGACATCGAGGTCAGGCCGGCCGGCTTGCCGAGCAGGATCTCGATCAGGTACTTGGCGTAGAGCGCCGCGTTGTCGGACGTACCGCGCGCGGTGAGCAGGACGAAGCGCGGGTTGCGGGCGGCGATCTCGGCCGCGATGTCGAAGATCTTCGGGGCACCCTCGTCGAGGATGCGCTGGAGGACGGCCGGCTGCTCGGCCATCTCCGCCGCCATGATCCGGCCGGGGACGGGGACAGTCTGCGTGTCGGACATCTGGATGTGCCTCCGATGAGATGGTTCGACCCCACGCGGGCGGGGATGCCCGGCGGGGACCTCTACGGCGGCGAGTCCGCACACTCGCTGCGGTGATTCCTGCGGTAATCCTACGGGGCCGTCCCCGTGGAGCACATTCGAGAGCCCCTCCCGCCGCTGCGGGCAGGGGCCCTCGTCGGCCGGTGGACCGGCCGACCCCGGATCAGCCCTGCTTGTTGATCAGCTGGTCGATCGCGGCGTCCGCCTCCTTGGCGGCCTGGTCCACGGGCTTGTTGTTCTTGAGGATGGCGGTCAGCATGTCCGGCAGGATCTTCTGCTTCTCGATCGCGCCCCAGCCCGGCGCCAGTGGGGTGAACCAGGCGTCCGGCACCGCGTTGGCCGCGGCGGCCGTGGCCGGCTTGCCCTTCAGCGGGTTCAGCTGGGTCAGGTTGTTCGGCAGGATGTCCTTGTCGGCCAGCGCCTGCTCGGACTTGTTGCTGGTGAACATCCGGATCCAGTCGGCGGCCAGCGGTGCCACCTGCGACTTGGCGGTGACCGCGAGGTCCGAACCGCCGATGAAGCTCGGCAGCGGCTTGCCGCCCGGGCCGGGCATGGTGGCGACCTTGACGACGTCCTTGAGGTTCGGGTCGCCGGTGACCGGCGCGGTCACGCTGGCCGCCTCGTAGCCGTTGCCGTAGAAGGCGCCGGTGCGCCCGCGGGCCATCGCCTCGAACTGGTTCAGCTCGTTCACGGCGAGGTCGCCCTTGTTGTACTTGCGCACCAGGTCGACGAAGTGGTTGAGCCCCTGCACGGACTTGGGGTCGCTGAGCGTGCCGTGCCAGTTGCCGCTGCTGTCGAAGCGGGCGATGGCGCCGCCGTACGCGGAGACGTAGCTCATCGCGGCGTACCAGAACGGGCCGGGCAGGTAGAGCGCCGAGTACGTCCGGTCGGCCTTGTTCTTGTCGGCCAGCCTGTCCAGCGCCGTCCGCAGCTCGTCCTCGGTCTTGGGGAAGTCCGCGCTACCGGTGGCCGTCTGGAAGGCCGCCGAGTTGTAGATGGCGACCCGGGCGCCCGCGTAGTACGGCACGCACCAGAGCTTGTCCTGGTAGGTGCAGGTGTTGGCGAGCGCCTTGATCCAGGCGTCGGAGTTCTCGAAGCTGCTCCGCTCCACCGGGGCGAGAGCGCCGGACAGCACGTACTTCATGGTCTCGGTGTTGCCGAGCTCCACCACGTCCGGGGCGGTGCCGTCGGCGATCGCCTTGTCCAGCCTGGTGACCTTGTCGGCCCAGCCCTGGTAGCCGAGCCGCAGGGTGACGTTCGGGTACTTGGCGGCGAACTCGTCGTTGACCCGCTGGACGAGGTCCGGCCAGTTCTTCTGGGCGTCCTCCATCAGCCAGACCGTGACCGTCCCGGTCGCCGACTTCGGGTCCGCCGGGCCGCTCTTGGCGTCCCCCGACGGCGAGCCGCCCGAGGAACAGGCCGTCAATCCGACGGCCAACGCCATGATCCCGAACGTCGCCATGAACTGACGCTGCTTCACGCCATCCTCCGAGGGTGTTAGAGCCTGGGTGCCCGCCGGCAGCGCTGGCACCCGTCGGAGAGTGGTCTCCGGGAAGGGGCGGCGATGTGCTTCGGGAAGGGCCGATACCACATCCGGTGAGGTTGAAGTTCGAACCGGATGGGTGGAGCCTGGCCTAGACCACTGGCGGTGTCAACGCCAAATGGCCCGGCCGCAAAGGACGTTGCAGACCCGTTGTACCGCGTGGCGATCAGTCGCAGCCCCATCACCCTAAGTGGGACTTAAGGCTGACTTAAGACCGATTTGAGGGAACACCGACAGCCGACCAATCCGCAGGTCAACGCGGGAACAACGGAGCGGGCCCGCCATGCGACATGCGCATGACGGGCCCGCTCGGGGATGCCTTCCCGGCACCCTGGGTCACGGTCCGACAGAACCTCAGCCGATCGCTCCCGACTGCCCGGTGAGCACCTCCACGGCCGCCAGGCCGCAGACGCGGGCGGCGCCGTGGGTGGCGATGTGCAGCGCGCCGACCGGCTCGGACTGCGGCAGGCCCATCTCGACCACCGCGGCGTCCGGCCGGGCCGCCACCAGACGGGCCAGCGCGGCGGCCATCCACGCGTGCCGGTGCGCGTCCCGGACCACCAGCACCAGTCGGCGGCCCTCGGCGTCGGCCAGCACCGCGGCGACCAGCGCGTCCAGCTGCTCCGGGCCGGCGTCCTGCGGGCCCACCTCACGGGTGCGGGTGCCGGGGAAGCGGTCGGCCAGCATGCCGGCCACGCCCCACGGGGTCACGTCGCCGACGGCGATGTTGGGCTCGTCGGAGAACGAGGCCACGTACGGGCGTTCGGTCACCGGCAGCACCTCGCGGCCCGGCGCCCGGACCACCCGCAGCGCGCGGCGGGCGGCCCGCAGGCCGACCGCGAGGTCCGGCTCCAGCCGCTCGCCCTGAGCCGCGATCCGGCCCCAGCTGCCCAGCGCGCGGACCCGGCCGGCGGCGTCGGCCAGCCGCTCCTCGGCCAGCTTGCCGGACCGCACGCCCGCCACGATGGCGTCGCGCAGCATCAGCACGGTCTCCTCGTCGGCCAGGCCGCCGCCGACGCAGATCGCGTCCGCGCCGGCCGCCAGGGCCAGCACGGTGCCCTCGCCCATGCCGAAGGTGTCGGCGATGGCGCCCATCTCGATCGCGTCGCTGACGATCAGGCCCTGGTAGCCGAGGCCGCCGTCGCCCGGAGCAGCGCGCAGCAGGTCGCGCAGCACCCGGGGGCTGAGCGTGGCCGGCAGCTTGGGGTCGAGTGCCGGGATCATGATGTGGGCCGTCATCACGGCCTTGGTCCCGGCGGCGATCGCGGCCTCGAACGGGATCAGGTCACGGGCGCGCAGCACGTCCAGGTCGACGTCGATCACCGGCAGGCCGTGGTGCGAGTCGACGGCCGTGTCGCCGTGCCCGGGGAAGTGCTTGGAGCAGGCGGCCACGCCGGCCGACTGCAGGCCCTCCACCCAGGCGGCGGTATGCCGGGCGCACAGCTCCGGGTCGGCGCCGAACGAGCGGACGCCGATCACCGGGTTGCGCGGGTTGGAGTTGACGTCCGCGGTGGGCGCCCAGTTGTAGTTGACGCCGGCCGCGGCCAGCGCCCGGCCCAGCTCGCGGGCGACGTCACGGGTCAGCTGCGGGTCGTCGATCGCGCCGAGCGCGAAGTTGCCCGGCCAGGACGAGCCGGAGCCGGCCTCCAGGCGGGTGACGTCGCCGCTCTCCTCGTCGATCGCGATCAGGAGGTCCGGGTTCTCCTCGCGCAGCGCCTTGGTGAGCGCGGCGAGCTGGTCCAGGTCGGTGACGTTGCGGTCGAACAGCGCGACCGAGCCGAGCCCGGCCGCCAGGTGGCGGCGGACCCACTCCGGCGGCTCGGTGCCGACGAAGCCGGGCTGGAGGACGGTCAGCGCGTCGCGGTGCAGCTGGTCACTGGCGGGCAGAGTGGGGATGAGGATGCTCACGTGGGATCAGCCCTTCACTGCACCGTCGGTCAAGCCGCCGACGGCCTTGCGCTGGAGGAAGACGAACAGGACCAGGATCGGGACCGCGAAGAGGGTGGACGCGGCCATGGTGGCGCCCCAGTCGGTGCCGAAGTTGGTCTGGAAGGAGGAGAGCCAGAGCGGGAGGGTCTGGAACTCCTCCTTCTTGTTCAGGATGTTCACCAGCGGGAACTCGTTCCACGCGGTGATGAAGCCGAACAGCGAGGTCGACATCAGGCCGGGCGCGAGCAGCGGGAAGATCACCTTCAGGAAGGCCTGGGTGCGGGTGCAGCCGTCCACCATCGCGGACTCCTCCAGCTCCTTCGGCACGGCGGCGATGAAGCCGCGCAGCGTCCAGATCGTGAAGGGCAGCACCATCATCATGTAGAGCGCGGTGAGCGGCACGAGGCTGTTCAGCATGTCGTTGTCGCGGACGAGCAGGTAGGCCGAGATGATCATGACCTCCCACGGCGCCATCTGCGCGGCCATGACGACCAGCACGAAGCTCTTGCGGCCGCGGAAGCGCATGCGCGCGATCGCGAAGGAGGCCAGCGTGGCGATCACCAGCGAGGCGAGCACCGCGCCGACCGTCACGATGAGGCTGTTGCCGACGTACGTCCAGAAGTTGGGGGCCTGGACGGCCTTGTCGAAGTGCTCGAGAGTCGCGTTCAGCGGCAGGAAGACCGGCGTCCGGCTGATGATGTCGTTGTTCTGCTTGAAGGCGGTGACGATCATCCAGTAGACGGGGAAGATGAAGAAGACGAAGAGGACGACCGCGATCACGTTCGGCCAGGTACGTCCGATGAGCGAGCGCCTCACAGCTCGTCCTCCTGCTTCAGAATGATGCGGAAGTAGTACGCCATCAGCGCACCCAGCATCAGGATGGTGAGTACCGCGATCGCGGAGCCGACGCCGAATCGCTGGGATCCGAAGCCTTCGAGGAAGGCGTGCACGGGGAGGGTCCGGGTGAGCCCGTCCGGGCCACCCTTGTTGATCAGGTAGACCTGGGTGAAGGCCTTGAAGACCCAGATGACCTCGAGGAAGGTCGTGGCCAGGAAGAACGGCTTCATGATCGGGAAGGTCACGGAGCCGAAGATCTTGAAGGCGGCGGCGCCGTCCATCCGGGCGGCCTCGTAGAGCTCCTTGGGAATCGTGGTCAGGCCCGCGTACATGTTGAAGGCCACGAACGGGATCGACTGCCAGACGATCAGCAGGATGATCACGAAGAAGGTCGAGTACTGGCCGCTGGTCCAGTTGAAGTGGGCCATCGAGTGCCAGCCCAGCTTGTCCAGGAACCAGTTGACGACACCGAAGTTCTGGTCGAACAGCCACTGGTAGACGGTGGTCGCGGCGACCACCGGCATCGCCCAGGCCAGGATGAGCGCGATCGACAGCGCCAGCCGCATCTTCTTGCCGAGGCGGTCGAGCAGCAGGCCGACCAGGGTGCCGCACACCATGATCAGGACCACGTTGACGACGGTGAAGACCACCGTGCGGCCCGTGATCGACCAGAACTCCGAGTTGGTGAGCTGGTCGGTGTAGTTCTCGAAGCCGTTCCACTCGGTCAGGTGCTGGATCAGCTGGCGCCTGTTGAGGTTCTGGAACGACACCACCACCGTCTTGAGCAGCGGCCAGCCCAGCAGGACCAGGGTTGCCGCGATGGCCGGCAGCAGCAGCAGGTACGGCGTGAGGGCGGCCTTGCCGAACGCCTTCGCCGGTCTGCCGCTCTTCTTCGGGGCGCTCCCGGCACCGCGGCCGGTGATCTCCTCGGTAATGGCCACGCCGGCCTTCCCTGACTCCGGGGACTGTGTCTGCACCCGCTCCGAATGCACAGCCATCGTTCTCTCTTCCTGACAACCTGACCAACGACGGATAGGCGTCGCCCACCGGCTCCCCGCCGGGAGTCGGTGAGCGACGCCGCTCGACTGCTTACTGCTTCTGGTTGAGACGCTTCGCGATCTCGTCGTCGGCCTTCTTGGCAGCGGCCGCGTAGTCACCCGTCAGGGCTCCGGTCAGGAACTCCTTGATCGGGTTCGGCTCGTTCTCCACGTTGGCCCAGGTCGGCGTGTTCGGGGTGATCGCGCCGACGGCGGCGGCCGGCTGAGCGGCCTTGGCGAAGTCGCCGGTGACCTGGCCGTTCAGCGAGGCCTTGTTCGGGATGTTGCCCGCGGCGGCGACCAGGCCCTCGTTCTTGTCGTTGAGGGCGACCTTCAGGAAGTCCTTGGCCATGTCGGAGTTCTTGCTTGCCTGGGCGATGGCCAGGTTGGAACCGCCGAGGAAGACGCCGGACGGCTTGTCGGCGGTCTTGCCCGGGAGCGGGAAGAAGCCGATCTTGTCCTTGGCCATGGTCTTCTCGTCCGGCAGCTCCCAGCCGAGGCCGATCATGGTGCCGACGTCACCCTTGCCGAAGACGTCCTTCTGCTGCGGGGTGGCCTCGTCCTTGTCCTTCGGACCGGTGGCGGAGTAGCCCTGCAGCTTCTTGTAGGTCTCGAAGGCCTTCTGCGCCTCGGGGGAGGACAGGCCGCCGGCCCACTTGTCGCCGTCCTTCTTCGCGATCTTGCCGCCCTCGCTGGTCAGCAGACCGAAGTAGACGTACCACTCCTGGCCGGGCATGTAGATCGGGTCGGTGACGCCCGCGGTCGTCTTCAGCTTGTCCAGGTCGGCGTAGAACTCGTCCAGGGTCTTCGGCGCGGCGGTCAGGCCGGCCTTCGCCCAGAGGTCCTTGTTGTAGGCGACGACGCGGTTGCTGACCCACCACGGAGCGGCGTACTGCTTGCCGTCCAGGATCGCGGCCTCGTTCTGGTTGGCGGCCCAGTCGGCACCGCCCAGGGCGGCCTTGTCCTTGGTGATGTCGAGCAGACCACCGGTGGCCGCGTAGCCCGCGGTCTGGGTGTTGCCGACCTCGAGGACGTCGACCGAGCCCTCGGACAGCGCGGTGGTGACCTTCGCGCCGATGCCGTTCCACTTCTGGATCTGGAAGTCGACCTTGGAGCCCGGGTAGGCGGTCTCGAAGTCGGCCTTGACCGAGTCCGTCCAGCCCTTCGGGGCGGAGCCGTCCATCAGCCACACGGTCAGGGTCTTGCCGCCGTAGTTCTTGGCGGCGGACGAGGACGAACCGCCCTTGCCCTCGTCGCTCGACTTGGCGTCCGAACCACAAGCCGCCACACCGACGACCATTGCTGCGACGCCGACCGCCGCGATGAGCTGACGCTTCACGCCATCCTCCTGAGGGATGCCTGGGTTACCCCCGTCGGGTGGCAGCGGCAGACCCACGTAAAGCGGGAGGAATGGTGCCGCGGACCCCATCGGACGGGTGGGGGATTCATAGTGACCGGCCTAGTGGTGTAGACCAGATGCCTGGAGCTTGGCCTAGACCAATGGGCCTGTCAACGGCTGTTCAAGCGATCTGGACCACCCGTTATCAAGCCGACACCGCACATCGTTCATCGCGTGATGAGGTATTCGTTCCGTAGCCATACATGCAACGATGTGAGCTGTTAACGATGTGGCGCGACCCTCAAGGGCCGCGCGAGAAGCGGGAGACAGGTCCGATGAGCAGCGACGGGGGCAGCACGGCCCAGGTCAACGACCCCCAGGTGAAGAACCTCCCGACGCAGGCCGGCGCAGACCCGACCGCCCGGGTGCCGAAGTACTACGGCCTCAAGCGCCACCTGCTGCAGCTCACCGAGACCCAGCCCGCCGGGACGCCCGTCCCGCCCGAGAGGGCCCTCGCCGCCCAGTTCGACACCTCGCGCACCACCGTCCGCCAGGCCCTCCAGGAGCTGGTGGTCGAGGGGCGGCTGGAGCGCATCCAGGGCAAGGGCACCTTCGTCGCCAAGCCCAAGGTCGCCCAGGCCCTCCAGCTGACCTCCTACACCGAGGACATGCGCGCCCAGGGCCTGGAGCCCACCTCCCGGCTGATCGAGATCGGCTACATCACCGCCGACGACCGGCTCGCCCCGCTGCTGGACATCAAGCCCGGCGGCCGGGTGCTGCGGATCGAGCGCCTCCGGCTGGCCAACGGCGACCCGATGGCCATCGAGGTCGCCCACCTCTCCGCCAAGCGCTTCCCCGCGCTGCGCCGCAACCTGGCCAAGCACAACTCGCTGTACACGGCCCTGCGCGAGGTCTACGGCGTCACGGTGGCCGAGGCCGAGGAGACCATCGAGACCACCCTCGCCACCCCGCGCGAGGCCGGTCTGCTCGGCTCCGACCTCGGGCTGCCGATGCTCCAGCTCGCCCGGCACTCCTTCGACGCCGACGGCAACCCGGTCGAGTGGGTCCGCTCCATCTACCGCGGCGACCGCTACAAGTTCATCACCCGGCTCAAGCGCCCCGAGTAGGGCGGCCACCCCCTGCCGACACCCGGGCACCGGCGTACGCACACGCGTACGCCGGTGCCCGTTGCGTCGGGTGGCCGGGGCGGCACAGCGCACACCGGCGCGCGGGCATCCAGGCGGCGCGTGGACCGGGTACGGCGCTCCGGCGTACGCACGGGCGCGCGCGGAGCGTCCGGATAGCGGGAAGTTCGGTCGTTCCTGGTGACACAGATCACGCCATGCTCTAGATTTCGCAGCCGTATTGACTGCCGATCACCAGTGGTGCTGCTCGGCGGGCCTCGGGGGGATCGTGCGACCCCGTGGGGCTGCGGCGCCGACCGGGTGACCCTCCTCCGGAGCGGAGCCGAACCATGTCGTCAGACCTCGACGCCACCGAACCTGTCATGCCCGAGCCACCGGATCCCGGGGCCCTTCCGGCCGTGACGCCGGAGCGGGTGCTGGCCGGGCTCGCCCTGCTCGTGCCGATCGTCGCGATGCTCTGGGTGTCCTCCTACGACAAGACCACACCCGAGGCCGGCGGGGTGCCGTTCTTCTACTGGTACCAGCTGCTCTGGGTGCCGGTCTCGGCCGTCTTCACGGTGGCCGCGTACCTGCTGATCAACCGGGACGAGAAGGCCCGCAAGGCCGTCCGGAAGGCGGGTGGCGCGCGATGAACGGCGTCAATGTGCCGGCCCTGGCGGTGTTCGTGCTCTTCTTCGTCCTGGTCACCGTGATGGGCTTCCTCGCCTCGCGGTGGCGCCGGGCCGACGACGCCCAGCACCTGGACGAGTGGGGCCTGGGCGGCCGCAGCTTCGGGACCTGGATCACCTGGTTCCTGCTCGGCGGCGACCTCTACACCGCGTACACCTTCGTGGCCGTCCCGGCCGCCGTGTACGCGACCGGCGCGGCCGGGTTCTTCGCGGTGCCGTACACGATCATCGCGTACCCGCTGGTCTTCCTCTTCCTGCCCCGGCTCTGGTCGGTCTCCCGGGTGCACGGGTACGTCACCCCGGCCGACTTCGTGCGCGGGCGGTACGGTTCCAAGCCGCTCGCGCTGGTGGTCGCGCTGACCGGCATCCTGGCCACCATGCCGTACATCGCGCTGCAGCTGGTCGGCATCCAGGCGGTGCTGGACGTGCTGGGCGTCGGCGGCGGCGAGAACGCCAACTGGTTCGTCAAGGACCTGCCGCTGTTCATCGCCTTCGGCGTGCTGGCCGCGTACACGTACTCGTCCGGCCTGCGCGCGCCGGCGCTGATCGCGTTCGTCAAGGACACCCTGATCTACATCGTGATCATCGTCGCGGTGATCTACATCCCGATGCGGCTCGGCGGCTACGGGCACATCTTCGACGCGGTCGGCCAGAAGTTCAGCGCGCCCAAGGCGGCCGGCTCGCTGACCGTGCCGGAGAACAAGCAGTGGACGTACGCCACACTGGCGCTCGGCTCGGCGATGGCGCTGTTCATGTACCCGCACTCGGTGACCGGCGTACTGGCGTCGAAGTCCCGCAACACGGTGCGCCGCAACATGGCGATCATGCCCGCGTACTCGCTGATGCTGGGCCTGCTGGCGCTGCTCGGCTTCATGGCCATCGCGGCCGGCGTCGGCAAGGGCGACAAGAAGTTCAACACCCAGCTCTCGGTGCCGCAGCTGTTCGAGAACATGTTCCCGGACTGGTTCACCGGCGTGGCCTTCGCGGCGATCGGGATCGGCGCGCTGGTGCCCGCCGCCATCATGTCGATCGCGGCGGCCAACCTGTTCACCCGCAACGTCTACAAGGAGTTCCTGAAGCCGTCCGCCACCCCGGCCGACGAGACCAGGGTCGCCAAGATCGCCTCGCTGCTGGTGAAGGTCGGCGCACTGGCCTTCGTGCTCACCATGGACAAGCAGGCGGCGATCAACCTCCAGCTGCTCGGCGGCCTCTGGATCCTGCAGACCTTCGTCTCCATCGTCGGCGGCCTGTTCACCCGCTGGTTCCATCACTGGGCGCTGTTCGCCGGCTGGGCGGTCGGCATGATCTACGGCACCTGGGAGGCGTACGACATCGCCAGCCCCGCCACCAAGCACTTCGGCGGCAACTCGGCCGAGATCCCGGGCATCGGCGAGCTGGGCTACATCGGCCTGACCGCCTTCGTGCTCAACCTGGTGGTCTCGGTGGTGCTCACGCTGGCGCTGAAGGCGTTCAAGGCGCCGGAGAGCCCGGACGAGACCCGGCCCGGCGACTACAGCGCCGAAACCGGCGACGAAGAGCTGAAGAACGCGCCGGAGCCCGTGACAGCGCACTGATTGCCCCTTCGCGCGCCCTGTGATCGCGCCGTCTCCTCCGTGAACACTGGAAGAGGCGGCGCGATCATATGTATGAACGGCCGCACGTGCAGGGAACCACCGGGACCGGACCGGCAGCCGGCCGGCACCGACCGACCCACGGATCGACCCACGGGGAGCAGTCGCGATGGCAGAACTCGGCACCACACTCAACGGCCAGCACCAGTCCGCCCACGCGCCCGGCGCGGCGCTCGGCGCACCGCCCACCACCGCGGCGCCCACCACCGCGGCGCCGGACACCCGGCTGCCGTCCGTGCTGATCGCCACCCGGCACGGCGAGTCCACCGCCAACGTGGAGTTCCAGCTGGCCGAGGCGGCCGGTGCGCTGAGCGTCCCGATCAGCTGCCGGGACGCCGACATTCCGCTCTCGATGCACGGCCAGCACCAGGCCCAGGCCCTCGGCCGCTGGTGGGCCGGCCTGCCCAGCGCCGACCGGCCGCGCAGCGTCTGGTGCTCGCCGTACGTACGCACCGCCGAGACCGCCCGCATCGCGCTCGCCCAGGCCGCCGGGCTCGGCGCCGTACCGGTCTCGCTGGCCGTCCGGTACGACGAGCGGCTGCGCGACCGCGAGCTGGGCGTCCTGGAGATGCTGCCCCGGGCCGCGATCGAGGCCAAACATCCGGAGGAGGCCGCCAGACGGCGCAAGATGGGCGAGCTGTACTACCGCCCGCCCGGCGGCGAGTCCTGGGCGGACGTGGCGCTGCGGGTGCGCAGCCTGCTCCGCGACCTCTGCGCCGACGAGGCCGGCCGGCCCGTCCTGGTGATCGCGCACGACTGCACGGTGCTGATGCTCCGGTACGCGCTGGACCGGCTCACCGAGGCGCAGCTGACCGCGCTGGAGCCGGTGCGCAACTGCTCCACCAGCCTCTGGCGCGCCGAGGGCGGGCGGCTGCGCCCGGCGCACTGGAACGAGACCGGACACCTGGCCACCGGCTGACCGGACGCCCGCCGCCCGTCAGCCCGTCAGCGGCTCGGCGAAGCAGCGGCGGTAGGCCAGCGGGGTCGTCCCCAGCCGGCGGCCGAAGTGGTGCCGCAGCGTCGCCGCGTTGCCGAAGCCGCAGCGGGCGGCGATCGCGTCCACCGGCTCGGTGGTGGACTCCAGCAGCCGTTGGGCGAGCAGCAGCCGCTGCCCGACCAGCCAGCGGTGCGGTGTCGTGCCGGTCTCCTGCTGGAACCGGCGGGCGAAGGTACGCGGCGACATGTGGGCCCGGGCCGCCAACTGCTCGACGGTGGACTCCTCGTCCAGGTGGTGGCGCATCCAGTCCAGCAGCGGGGCGAGCGACTCGCCGTCCCCCTCCGGCAGCGGGCGGGCGACGAACTGGGCCTGCCCGCCCTCCCGGTGCGGGGCCACCACCATCCGGCGGGCGATCCCCCGGGCCACCTCCACGCCCTGCGCCTTGCGCACCAGGTGCAGGCAGGCGTCGATGCCGGCCGCCGTGCCGGCCGAGGTGATCACGGGGTCGTCGTCCACGTAGAGGACGTCCGGCTCGATGGTGGTCCGCGGAAAGCGCGCGGCCAGCTCGTCGGTGTGGCGCCAGTGCGTGGTGGAGCGGCGGCCGTCCAGCAGCCCGGCGGCGCCGAGCACGAAGGCGCCGCTGCAGATGGAGAGCGCCCGGGCGCCGCCCTCCACTGCCGCCCGCACCGCGTCCACCAGCGGCGCCGGGTACTCCTGCTGCACCCCGACCGCCGTGACCAGCACCAGGTCGGCCTCGGCGAGGCGCTCCGGGCCGTACGGGACGTCGATGGAGAAGCCGGCGTGCGTGCGGTGCGGGCCGGGGCGGGCGCCGGCGATGGCGAAGTCGTAGCCGGGCAGGCCGTCGGCCGTCCGGTCCAGGCCGAACACCTCGCAGGCCACCCCGAGTTCGAAGGGATGGACCTCCTCCAGCACCACCGCGACCACGTTCTTGAGCATGCCGACCAGGATGCCCCCGCGAGCGGCCCGGAGGGAAGGACCGCGGTGGCAGTATTTCGATGCATTCAGGCATTACTGCCACTCGTGGCCGCCCGGCGGCGCGGGGAGAGTGGAGCCATGGACTCCGACACTCTCGCAAGCGCACTCGCCCTCGCCGGGGCCGTCGGCGGCTTCGGACTGCTCGGCACCCTGATCGGGCGCGACGTGGCCCGGGGCGCCGCCAACGGCCGCGACAACTGGCACCGGCCCGGCGGCTACCCCGCCGCCCCCGCCCTGCAGGACCGGCTCTACGGCACCATGCCGGCCGCCTCGCTCCGTCCGTCCGCCGACCCGGCCACGGCCGCACCGGTCCCGGCCCCCGCCCCGGCCCCCACCCCGGCGACCGGCACCGCCTGCGGCACACTGACCGCATGGACATCGTCATCCGCCGAGCCATCGAGGCCGACCTCACCGCAGTCGGAGCCGTCACCCACGAGGCCTTCGTCGGCGACGGCCACAGCCCCGCCGACGGCCCCTACGCGGCCCAGCTCCTGGACGCCGGCCCGCGTTTCGAGCAGGCCGAACTCCTCGTCGCGGTCGACCCGGCCGGCGGACAGCTGCTCGGCTGCGTGACCTTCGCGGTCGGCGGCACGGCCTTCGCCGACATAGCGCGGCCGCACGAGGGCGAGATCCGGATGCTCGCGGTCGGCGGCGCGGCCCGGGGCCGGGGCGTGGGCGAGGCGCTGGTCCGGGCCTCGATCGCGCGCAGCCGGGAGCTGGGCCTGGACGGGATGGCGTTCTCCACCCGGCCGTCGATGACCTCCGCCCACCGGCTCTACGAGCGGCTGGGCTTCCGGCGGACGCCGGAGCGCGACTGGGAGGTGCGCCCCGGTGTCCCGCTGCTGGTCTACACGATGACGTTCTGACGGCGGGCCCCCGGCGGCGGATCACCGCCGGGGCCGGGTCACTTCTTGTCGTAGCCCGGCGCCACGTAGATGGTGTACCGGCCGTGCTCCCCGCTCTTGACCACGGTGGCCACGCGGTACCCGGCGCTCTTGAGCGTCGGCTGGATCGCCTTGTCGGTGGCACCGGTCTGGGTGAAGTCCAGCACCACCACCTTCCACTCGTGGGCCTCGATGCCGGCCTGGATGGCGGGCACCCCCACCTGCTGCTTGCCGGTGTCAGGGTCCCGGCGGTAGACCGCCACCAGGTCGTGCCACTGCTGCCAGTTGCTCGACTCGCGCAGGTAGTACGCGGGCACGTTGTAGTTCTCGACCAGGTACTTGTCGTCGCCCTTGACGACGTACGGCCTCAAGGCGGCCACGAAGGACTCGGTGTTGGACCACTCGCCGAACATCTCCCGGCCCTGGGCCGCCCCCACCCAGCCGAGCGGGCCGACCACCAGGGCGGCGACCACGACCCCGGCCGTGACGTGAACCCGGTCCTTCAGCGCGACGACGACCCGGGCCAGCAGGGCGCCCACCACGATGCAGGCGAACCAGGCACCGAAGTCGACGTGCTTCTGCAGGGAGAGCCAGGTGTGGATGCGGATCTGGTTCGCCGGCGCGAGCATCCCGGCGACCAACAGCACGGCGGCGAGGCAGGCCTCGGACCACGCGCTCCCGCCGCGCTTGCGCGCCGCCACCAGCTGCACCACCACGCCCACCAGGGCCAGCAGCAGCAGGGCGCCCACCCACTTGGCGGCCTCCCCGGCCACGTAGGAGTAGGCGTCGTGCCCGGGGGCGCGCTTGAGGGTGGTGTGGTTGAAGCCGTCGATGTAGCGCTTCCCGGCCACCAGGGCCGCCACGGCCATCGCCGCCACGAAGGCGAGGAGGAGCTGCAGCCCGCGCTTCCACCGCACCCACGCGCCGGGGGCGCCGCCGGAGCCGGCGAAGACCGCGACGCCGCACACGACCGGGACCCAGAGCAGTGCGGCGTACTTGGTGCAGCCGGCCAGCGCCAGCAGCAGGGCGGCGAGCAGCATGCTCGGGTAGCCGCCGCCGGTGGTCAGCCGCACCGCGAGGTAGCCGGCCCAGGCGAGCAGGGCCAGCGCCATCGAGTCGTAGGTGGCCAGCCCGCCCAGGAACTGGGTCGGCCCGAGCGCGGCGAAGGCCGCCGCCGCGCAGAACGCCGCGAGCGACCCGTGCAGCCGCCGGGTGGCCAGGTGGACGGCCACGGTGGCGGAGAGCATGAAGATCATGCTCAGCAGCCGCGCGGTGGTCAGGCCGCCGAGCATGTCGGCCATCGCCACGACCACCGGGTAGATCAGCGGGGAGCCGGAGAAGAACGTCTCGTACGTCGCGACCGGGCTGCCGTGCGCCAGGTTGGCGATCTCCTGGTAGCCCGCGTAGATGTAGGTGCCCTCGTCCACGAAGGCGGTGTTGCCGACGAGGAGGTGGAACGAGAGCGCGCCCTGGACCAGCAGGACGGCGAACAGCGGCAGCAGGTCCGTGCGGAGCGCGGGCCTGGGCATCCGCGCCACCGGCTCCGCCGTCCGCCTCCGGCGGCCCCGCGAGGACGACGACCCGTCCTGGGCGCCCGTCGACGGTTCACCGGGACCGGCCGTGCCGACCCCACCGGGCCGGACGGCACCCGCGGGCTTGAGTACGGGCCGCCGGGTGGATTCGGGCCGGATCCAACGGCCGTCCGCGCTCATCAGGTACTGCTCCTCAACTTCGGGACATCGCGCCCGGTACGGCAGGTACCGGGGCTCGGTGCGCCAGAGGGCGCCGGGGCGGTGCTGCGCCCCGGCGCCGTGGGTGTCTCACGACGGGCGGCCTGCCCGTACGGACCGGCTCAGCCGGTGAGCCAGGCGGCCGTGGGCGGGATCGCCGGCGGCGAGCTGGGGCCTGCGACGATCTTCACGATGTCGGCCTCCGGCAGCACCTGGTCCCAGGCCTGGATGTCGGCGACGGCCCCGTGCCAGGGGTCGCTCCACTGCGAGTTCGAGCTCAGCCGGCCCAGCTGGAACGCGTTGGTGCCGCTGCTCTGCACGCCGGCCGCCTGGGCCGACGCCTGCGCCGCGCCGTTGACGTAGAGCGTGATCTGCTTGCTCGCCGCGTCGTAGACACCGGTCAGCAGGGCCCACTGGTTGACCGTCGCGTCGCCCTTGGAGTAGACGACCACGGAACCGCCGCCGGGGAGCTGGACCTTGAAGTACCAGAGGTTGCGGCCGTTGTTGGTCGCCCGCCCGAGCGCGTAGGAGTAGTAGGCGCCGTCGCCCTGGCTGACCGCGGCCCGGACACCCGCCGGCACGTCGACGAACACCCGGGCGGACACGGTGAAGCTCTTGTTCGTGTCGACGATCGGCTCGGCGCTCTGGGCGAAGGAGTTCTGCCCGCTGGGCAGCTTGAGGACCTGTCCGGCGAAGCCGGCCACCGAGCCCGTCTTCGCGTCCGAGCCCAGGCCCAGCGCGGCCGTCCCCTTGCTCGCCGGCAGCGAGCCGACGGTCGGCGGGCCCGCGATGGCCTTCGGCGGACCGCTCGGCGTCCCACTGGCCGTCCCGGCCGGCGAGCCGCTCGACGACGCGCCCGGAGTCTTGGGCGCCTCAGCCGTCGGGCTGCCGTCGGCGACCGGGGTCTTGTCGGACTGACGCATCACCACGACGCCCGCGACGGCGGCGCCGACGACCACGACGGCCACGGCGGCACCGATCAGCCGGAGACGGCGCTTCCGCTTCGCCTGCTCCTCGTTCCTGGCCGCCAGCGCCTCCCAGTCGGGCGTGCCGGCGGCCTGCGCCGGGAAGCCGCCGCCCTGCTGCCACTGCTGGGCGGGCGGCATGGGGACGGTGGACGCCAGGGGCGCGGCGGGCGCCATGGGGACGGTGGTCGCGGTGGGCGAGGTCGGCGCAGTCGGCATGGCAGGCATGGCGGGCGCGGCCGGGGCGGCGGGCGGCGGGCCGAACGCGCCTGCCGGCGGCTGCTGCTGCGGCACACCGGCCACCGGGGGCACCGGTCCGGGCGGAGGCACCTGCCCCGGCGGCATCTGACCGGGCGGAGGCACCTGCCCCGGAGGTATGGGGCCGGCGGGCGGCTGCGCGGAGACCGGCGGCTGCGCGGGGCCAGGTGCCGCGGGCGGCGGGCCGAACGCGCCGATCGGCGGCTGCTGCGGGGACCACCCCGGGTTCTGGTCCGGCTCGCCAGTCGGTACCGGTCGATCGCTCATGTGTCGGAATGGTAAGGCATGGTTCGCCCAACGCCCATGGAGGGTGCTTCGGCTGACGGGCCCACCCCCGGGGCCCGCCCTACGGCAGTCCGTTGTACGGGAGCTTCCACCGCTGCGAGACCCCGCCCGAGCAGGGCTTGAGGTTCACCGCGGTCCCGTCCGCGAGGGAGCCCCCGGCGGTGCCGAGGCACAGGCCTGACTCCAGGTGCATCAGGCTCTGGCCGGCCCCGGCGGCCCAGCGCTGCGGGGCCCCTCCGGTGCAGCGGGCGAGCGCCACGGTGGTGCCGTCCCCGGACGGCGCCAGGCACGCCGCGCCGCCCCGCAGAGAACCGTCGTTGCCCACCGTCCAGCTCGTCGACACGGCCTGGTCGCCGCAGGAGCCGACCGTCACCGGTGTGCCCGCGAGGCCTCCGCCGCCGTGCCGCAGGCAGATCCCGGGGGCGCCGGCGGGCACCTCGCCGGCCGGCAGGCCGACCCGGTTGTGGAAGGCGAACGACCAGCTCTGCAGGCCCGTCCCGCCGCTCCAGATCTCGAAGCCCGCCTGCACCCGGCACAGGTACGACCCCGGCGGGACGTAGCCGCGCATCAGGGCGTCGGCGGTGAACAGCCGCAGGTTCAGGCCGTGGGCGCTGTGGGTCGACGCCTTCCGCACGTAGCTGATCACGCTGTGCGGGCCGGTGATGGGCGCCTGGAAGACGTCGTAGGCGGTGTCGCCCATGGTCTGGGCGTCCGTCACCTTCTTCCCGGCCGGCCGGACGCTGTCGGTGGCGTCCAGCCAGATCATCACCTCCGCGCTCTCCCCCGGGGCGCAGTTGTCGGGGCTGGGCCCGTACCAGAGGTCGTAGGAGAGGTTGTAGGAGCCGGTCGCCCGGGCCGAGGCGTCCCAGTCGCTGGTCGCGTCGCCCAGCGCGCTGACCGGGACGGGCAGTCCGCTCGCGCCGGGGGCCGTGGAGATGTTGGGGTAGGCGCCCGGGGCGAGCGGGGTCTTGGCCACGAAGTCGCGCAGCTCCGTCACCGTGAAGCCGGTGTCCCCGGGGGCGTCCAGGCAGACCGTGCCGGCGGTGTTCCACGGGTTCGGCTCGATGATCTTGGTGCCGCCGTCGACCGGCTTCTTGGGGAAGGGGACCTCCGCGGTCGAACAGAGCCTGCCGGAGCCGCCGGCCGCCGGCCCGGCGGACAACGTCCCACCCGGCTGCGCGGGCGCCGAACCGGGCTCGCTCGTGCAGCCGATGAGCAGCACGGCCACGGTGCCGTGGGCGACCAGCGCCCGCACCCCCCGCGCCAACCGTGCGGCAGTGCCCTTCACGACGACCCTCCCTCTCCCATGAACCGGCCCGCCGGCCCCCGGTCCCGTGGAACCGGCCCACCGGCCGACCTGCGGCCGCGGCGAGCGCCCACCGTATACGCCTGCCTCCAGATCACGATCGGAACTCAATCCCGGTTCCGGGCAGCCCGGCAGACGGGGGGGCAGGATTTCCCCGGAGCCCTTCCCGTACGATCCTGACGTCCCTGCGGCCGGGCTCAGCGCGGCCGCAGTCGTCTTTGGTCCACTTCGATACGGTTTCTGGGGGAGAGAGCCACGTGACTGTCACCGAGAGTACGCAGCTCGCGGGCGGCAGGAGAGCAGCCACCTCACGCCGGAAAACCCGACAGGACGCCAGTTCCCGCGTACAGCGCGGCCTGCTCCCGCAGCCGCCGGACAACGTCGAGAAGTACTCCTACACGCGCAGCCACCTCTGGGTGCTGACCTGCTTCTCCCTGGCCAGCTTCGGCTGCATGGTGGCCAGCGAGGTGGGCCTGCTCAGCGCGACGCCGTGGTTCTGGCTCTTCGTCCCGTTCCTGGCGTTCACCGTGGTCTACTACCTGATCTCCCGTTGGGTGCACGGGTTCAACGAGACCTTCGACCTCAAGGGGCACCGCGCGCTGGTGCGGGCCTGGCGCCCCGAGCGGTACCCGACCGTCGACGTCTTCCTGCCCGTCGCGGGCGAGCCGATCGAGGTGCTGCACAACACCTGGACTCACGTCGCCAGGCTGCGCGACCAGTACCCGGGTGAAGTGACCCCCTACGTGCTGGACGACAGCGACAGCCCCGAACTCGCGCAGATGGCAGTGGACTTCGAGTTCGTCTACGGCACCCGCAACAACCGCGGCTGGTTCAAGAAGGCCGGCAACCTCCAGTTCGGCTTCCGCAACTCCGACAGCGACTACATCCTCATCCTCGACGCCGACTTCGCCCCGCGCGCCGATCTGCTCGACGAGCTCCTTCCCTACATGGAGAACGACCCGAGGCTCGGAATCGTTCAATCCCCGCAGTTCTTCCGCATCCTCGACTCCCAGAACTGGATCGAGCGCGGCGCCGGGGCCGTCCAGGAGCTCTTCTACCGGACGGTCCAGGTCTCCCGGCAGCGCAACGACGGCGCGATCTGCGTCGGCAGCTGCGCCGTCTACCGGCGGGCCGCGCTGGAGCAGAACGGCGGCACCACGCTGATCGAGCACTCCGAGGACGTGCACACCGGCTTCGACCTGCGCAGGCTCGGCTGGGACCTCCACTACGTGCCGATAGCCCTGGCGGCCGGGGTCTGCCCCGACAACGTGGGCGGGTTCTTCAACCAGCAGTACCGGTGGTGCACCGGCTCGATGAGCCTGCTGGGCAGCCGGAAGTTCTGGGGCGCCAAGCTCCGGCTGATAACCCGGATGTGCTACATGTCCGGCTTCTTCTACTACATCCACACCGCGCTGTTCACCATCGTCTCCCCGCTCGTGCCCATCCTGCTGCTGCTCGTGCGGCCGGACCTGATCCGGTGGGAGAACACGATGCTGGTGATACCGGGCCTGGTGTACGCCACCCTCATCTTCCCGCTGTGGCACCGCAACCCGTACCGGCTGGAGGCCTGGGCCGCCCGCATGATGTACGGCTGGGCCCACGTCTTCGCCATCTGGGACATCCTGCGGAAGAACCGGATGGCCTGGCAGCCGACCGGATCCAGCGGCGCCAAGAAGAACAAGACCCGCCGGTTCTGGACGGGCATGATCGTCTGGGGTGGCGGGACCGCCGCCCTCTGGGTGGGCGCCGGCATCTGGCGCATGCTCACGATGGGCCCGCTGAACTTCGCGCTGGTCCTGGCGTCCGGCCTCTTCTACGCCGTGATCGTGGGCCGAGTCCTCGTCCAGCCGCGTCCCACGGAAGCTGTGTGATCACCGTGCCCGCCGTGCCCGCCGTGCCCGCCCACCGCCGCCGGGCAGGCCTGCGCCGTCCGCTCGCCGTGCTCGGGCTGCTGACCACCGGCCTGCTGCTCGCCACCGCCTGCGGCCCCGAGGACCCGGGCTTCGCGGTGCCCGAGGCCGCCGTCGCGCAGCCGGCCGGCACCGCCACCGGGGCCGCCGCCGGCACCGCCGCCCCGGCCCCTGCGCGCAAGCCCGCGGCCCAGGCCGCCGACCTCCCGTACGACGTCACGCCGCTGCTCAAGCCGGGGCACAAGTACCTGGGGGCGGCGCTGCCCGACGTCCCCGCGAAGATGGACGCGCTGAGCGGCTACACCGCCGCGATCGGCAAGCAGCCGAACGTCCTGGAGTACTACGCCGGCTGGGGCGACGGCTTCGACACCGCCGGGGTCCGCCGGATCTACGACGCCGGGGCGCTGCCCTACATGGCGTGGGAGCCGCACTCCCCCTCGATGGCGGCGATCGCGGCCGGCGAGACCGACGACTACGTGAAGGGCGTGGCCAAGGCCGCCGCCAAGCTCAACCTGCCCATCGCCATCAGCATCGCGCACGAGATGAACGGCGACTGGTACCCGTGGGGCCGGCAGGCCAGCAGCGCCGCCGACTTCGTCGCGGCCTGGCGCCGCGTCCACGACATCTTCGACCGGGCCGGCGCGACCAACGTGATCTGGGTCTGGAGCCCCAACATCACCGACCCCGCGCCCAACACCCGGCTCGCGCCCTACTACCCCGGCGACACCTACGTGGACTGGGCCGGCATGACCGGCTACTTCACCCTCACCGGGCCCAAGACCTTCGACGCGCTCTACGGGCCGACGATGGCCGAGATCCGCACCTTCAGCCAGAAGCCGTTCTTCATCAGCGAGACGGCCTCCCAGCAGGGCAAGCGCCAACGCGCGGACATCGACCAGCTCTTCACCGGGCTCGAGACGCACGACGACGTCGTCGGCTTCGTCTGGTTCAACATCGTCAAGCGGGCGGACTGGCGCATCGAGGCCAGCCCGCCGTCGCTCGCGGACTACAAGCAGCGCGCGTCCGACCCTCGCTACGGCTTCGACATCCGGAACCCATGATGCCTTCAGAGACCGACTCCTGGTTCACCCCGCAGACCCCGGCCCGGACCCCGGCCCGGTCCTCGGACGGCGAAGGGTCCCGGGCCCGCCTCCCCCACCCCCGGGAGGACGGGCACGGCTGGACCGGGCACGGCGGGAACGCCCGGGCCGAGGACGCCGAGGAGGCCGAAGGGCCCGCAGGACGCGAGCAGACCGGGTACGCCCGGGGCACCGACGGGAGCGGCGAGGCCCCGGGGTACGACGAGTACGCCCCCGAGAGCGGGTACGCCCCGGACGGCACCTACCACCCGGAGGGCACCTACCCCCCGGACGACGAGCACGACCCGGACGACGAGTACGAGGCCCCGGAAGCCCCCGACGCCGACCCCGACGCCACCCCCGAGGCCCACGAGGCCCCCGAGGCAGACGGGCACGACCGCGCCCACCCCGGCGACGAGGAGGACGGCCAGGCCGTCCAGCTGGCGCCGTACCGGATCCCGGCCGTCCCCACGACCGGCTGGGACCCGGCGCCCAGCCCCCGGCGCCGCTGGATCGGCCGCGGCCTGCTCTTCGGCGTGCTGGCCGTCCAGGCGGCGCTCTCCCTGCGCCTGCTGGGCGCCGCCCACCCCGACGAGGCCGTCGCCATGATCGTCGGCCGCCAGCAGCTGGACAACCTGCTCCACGGCACCGCGGTGACCACCGACCTGATCGGCCAGATCCCCGGGTCGCCCTGGCTCTACCCCCCGCTGGCCGGCGCCGCCGCCAACGCGAGCGGGGTGTTCGGGGCCCGGGTGGTCAGCCTGGTCCTCGCCCTGGCCACCACCGCGCTGCTCTACTCGCTGACCCGCCGGCTCTTCAACGAGCGCGTGGCCATCTGCAGCGCCGCCGCGTACGCCGTCCTGCAGTCCACCGTGGTCGTCGGCTTCTACGCCGCCCCGGACGCCCTCGCGGTGGCCCTGGTCGCGGCGGCCACCTGGATCGTCGTCCGGACCGCCCGCGCGCCGGTGGCCGCCGTGCTGCTGGCCGTACCGGTGGCGGCGCTGGCGGCCGCCGTGGAGTACGCCGCGGCGGTCGCGCTGCCCGTGCTGGCCGCCCTCGCACTGATCACCTCCTGGCCCTACCGCGGCCGCGGCCCCGCCGCCGGGCGCGCGCTCCTCCTGGCCGCGGGCGCCCTCGGGGCGCTCCTGGCGTTCGGCCTGCTGGACGACGTCTGGGCGTGGTCGCCCGCGCACGGTCACCAGGCCCGCCCGGCCGGCTCGGTCCTCTTCTCCGCGGTCCAGTGGAGCGGCCTGTTCACCGTGCTCGCGTGCGCGGGCGGGATCGCCTACTCGCTCCGCGAGCGGCTGAACGAGTCGCCCGAGGACAGCGCCATCACGGCCTCCCGGCTGCGCCGCACGACGCTGAGCGTGACCCTCTGCGCGACGGCGCTGCTGATCCCGGCCGGGTACGCCTACCTGGGCAGCTCCGGCGTGATGTTCCGCCACCTCGGCTTCGGCATGCTCTTCGCCGCGCCGCTGGCCGGCGTGGGCATCACCCGGCTGGTCGGCGCGCACTTCCGCAACCCGCAGCTGGGCATTCTGGTCTGGGTGGTGCTGCTCGCCCTCGGGCTGGAGCAGTCGGCGCTGCGGTACCAGGACGGGCCCGACTCCGGCCGGCTGCTCGGCGTGCTGCGCGTCCACGCCACCCCGCAGGGCCGCTACCTCACCGAGGTCGACGGGCTGCCGGAGTACTACCTGGGCAGCGTCAGCAAGCCCGAGCAGTGGGTCTCGGCCCGCAAGGGGACCGACTACCGGGACCCCGCCGGAGTGATGCACCACGGCGACGACGGCACGGTCACCGCCGTCCGCAACGGCTGGTTCACCGTGGTCGTCCTCGACAGCACCGCGCCCACCGCCACGGACCGTGCCATCACCGAGGCTCTGAGGGCCGGCGGACGCTACCGCCTGATCGCACAGTTCAGCTCCCCGACGGGCGATTCCGGCACGTACAAAGTGTTCCTCCTGCACTGAGAGCCCGGGGTTCCGGGCCCCGCCCCGCGACACACCGGCTACTACATATGGTGCCGCGATACTCCACCGCCACTAGATGTATGCTCGTCCCTGCTGTCGACGCAGGGGAACCCGGTGCGAATCCGGGACTGCCCCGCAGCGGTGTGCGGGCGGCTCCGACCAGAGCCCGCGAGTCCGAATACCTGCCGACGGCGTGCCGCCCGGCCTCCCCGCAGAGGCCTCCAGCACGAGCAGTACTTCCGGGCCTCGCGGGCGGGCCGGGGATGACACCGTCGCGCGACGCCTTCCGGCCGTCGCGCCGTGCTCCCCTGCCCCGAACGGCCCGGTACCCCCGATCAACAGCTGCCGATCGCCGCCAGGAGAGAGCGCCTTGACCACCGCTGCCTCAGCCACCCTGCCCGCCCAGGGGTCCAGCTCAGCCCCCGTCGACCCGACGGTCTCCGACCCCGGCGGTGCGCTGCTCCGGCTGCTGACCGACCGCAGCGTCGACCTTCCCCAGGTGGACCCCGGCCATGTCGCCGCCGCCGCGCTGCGCGGCCGCCACGCCGGCTCGGACTTCGCCGAGCTGCGCGGGCTGGCCGTGGACGCCGCAGCGTCGATGATCGCCGAGGACCCCCAGTACTCGAAGCTGGCGGCCCGCCTGCTCGCGCTGGAGATCGTCGACGAGGCGGTCTCCCAGGGCTCGGTCTCCTTCTCCGCCTCGATCGCCGTCGGCCACGCCGAGGGCCTGATCGGCGACACCACCGCCGGCTTCGTCGCCAAGCACGCCACCGCCCTCGACGCGCTGATCGACGCCCAGGGCGACGACCGCTTCGAGTACTTCGGCCTGCGCACCGTGCAGTCCCGCTACCTGCTGCGCCACCCGATCACCCGCAAGGTCGTCGAGACCCCGCAGCACTTCCTGCTCCGCGTCGCCTGCGGCCTGGCGGTCGGCGACAACGAGCAGTCGGTGCGCGAGGTCGCGGAGCTGTACGGCCTGATGAGCCGTCTGGAGTACCTGACCTCCTCGCCGACCCTCTTCAACTCCGGCACCCGGCACCCGCAGATGTCGAGCTGCTACCTGCTCGACTCGCCGCTGGACAACCTGGACTCGATCTACTCCCGGTACGCCCAGATCGCCCGCCTCTCCAAGCACGCCGGCGGCATCGGCCTCTCCTACTCGCGGATCCGTTCGCGCGGCAGCCTGATCCGGGGCACCAACGGCAAGTCCAACGGCATCGTCCCGTTCCTGCGCACCCTCGACTCCTCGGTCGCCGCCGTCAACCAGGGCGGCCGCCGCAAGGGCGCGGCCTGCGTCTACCTGGAGACCTGGCACGCGGACATCGAGGAGTTCCTGGAGCTGCGCGACAACACCGGCGAGGAGGCGCGGCGCACCCACAACCTCAACCTGGCGCACTGGATCCCGGACGAGTTCATGCGCCGGGTCAACGCCAACGAGGACTGGTCGCTGTTCTCGCCGGCCGACGTGCCCGAGCTGGTCGACCTCTGGGGTGCCGACTTCGACGAGGCGTACCGCAAGGCCGAGCTGGCCGGCAAGGCCGTCCGCACCATCCCCGCGCAGACCCTCTACGCCCGGATGATGCGCACCCTGGCGCAGACCGGCAACGGCTGGATGACCTTCAAGGACGCCTCCAACCGCGCCGCCAACCAGACCGCGCTGCCCGGCCGCACCGTGCACTCCTCCAACCTCTGCACCGAGATCCTGGAGGTCACGGACGACTCCGAGACCGCCGTCTGCAACCTCGGCTCGGTCAACCTCGGCGCCCACGTCGCCCCCGGCGCCACCGCCGCCGACCTGCTGAACGCCATGGACTGGGACCGGCTGGACGCCACCGTGCGCACCGCCGTCACCTTCCTCGACCGCGTGGTGGACATCAACTTCTACCCGACCCCCGAGGCCGGCGCCTCCAACTCCCGCTGGCGCCCGGTCGGCCTCGGCGTGATGGGCCTGCAGGACGTCTTCTTCCAGCTCCGCCTGGACTTCGACTCCGCCGAGGCCAAGCAGCTCTCCACGCTGATCGCCGAGCGCATCATGCTCACCGCGTACGAGCGCTCCGCCGACCTGGCCGAGCAGCTGGGCCGCCACGAGGCGTACGGCGAGACCCGTGCCGCCCGCGGCGAGCTGCACATCGACCACTTCCCGTCGGCCGCGCCGCAGTGGGCCGGCCGCTGGGATGCGCTGCGCACCCGCATCGCCGAGACCGGCCTGCGCAACTCCCTGCTGCTGGCCATCGCGCCGACCGCGACGATCGCCTCGATCGCCGGTGTGTACGAGTGCATCGAGCCGCAGGTCTCCAACCTGTTCAAGCGCGAGACCCTCTCCGGCGAGTTCCTCCAGGTCAACCCGTACCTGGTGCGCGAGCTCAAGGAGCTCGGCGTCTGGGACCAGCAGACCCGGGACGCGCTGCGCGACGCCAACGGCTCGGTCCAGGAGCTCAACTGGCTGCCCGCCGAGGTCCGTTCGCTCTACCGCACGGCGTGGGAGCTGCCCCAGCGCGCGCTGATCGACCTGGCCGCGGCCCGCATGCCGTACCTCGACCAGAGCCAGTCGCTGAACCTCTTCATGGCCGCGCCCACCATCGGCAAGCTCAGCTCGATGTACGCGTACGCGTGGAAGGTCGGTCTGAAGACCACCTACTACCTGCGCTCGCGCCCGGCGACCCGGATCGCCCAGGCCGCGTCGGGCACCGCCCGCGCCGCCACGCCGGTGCCGGTGGCGTCCCCGACCCTCACCCCGGAGGAAGAGGCCGCGCTGGCCTGCTCCCTGGAGAACCCCGAGTCCTGCGAGGCCTGCCAGTAATGTCCGACGATCGCCAGAAGATGCTGCTCGACCCCGGGTTCGAGCTGACCCTGCGCCCGATGCGGTACCCGTCGTTCTACGACCGGTACCGGGACGCGATCAAGAACACCTGGACCGTCGAGGAGGTGGACCTGCACTCCGACGTCGCCGACCTCGCCAAGCTGAGCGAGGGCGAGCGGCACATGATCGGCCGGCTGGTCGCCTTCTTCGCCACCGGTGACTCGATCGTCGCGAACAACGTCGTGCTGAGCCTCTACAAGCACATCAACTCCCCGGAGGCGCGGCTGTACCTGTCGCGCCAGCTGTTCGAGGAGGCCGTGCACGTCCAGTTCTACCTGACGCTGCTGGACACCTACCTTCCGGACCCGGAGGACCGCAACGCGGCCTTCGCCGCGGTGGAGAACATCCCCTCCATCCACCAGAAGGCCCAGTTCTGCTTCAAGTACATGAACGCGGTCGACCACATCGACTCGCTGCAGACCAAGGAGGACCGCCGCGCGTTCCTCCTGAACCTGATCTGCTTCGCGGCCTGCGTCGAGGGCCTGTTCTTCTACGGCGCCTTCGCGTACGTGTACTGGTTCCGCAGCCGCGGCCTGCTGCACGGCCTGGCGACGGGGACGAACTGGGTGTTCCGCGACGAGTCCATGCACATGGACTTCGCGTTCTCCGTGGTGGACACCGTCCGCGAGGAGGAGCCCGACCTCTTCGACGACGAGATGGCCAAGCAGGTGACGGAGATGCTGGAGGAGGCCGTCGAGGCCGAGCTCCAGTTCGCCCAGGACCTGTGCGGTGAGGGCCTGCCCGGCATGAACACCGCCTCGATGCGCGAGTACCTGGAGGCCGTCGCCGACCAGCGGCTCGCCCGCCTGGGTCTGCCGATCCGCTACGGCTCGACGAACCCGTTCGGTTTCATGGAGCTCCAGAACGTCCAGGAGCTGACCAACTTCTTCGAGCGCCGGGTCTCGGCGTACCAGGTCGCCGTCGAGGGCTCCGTCGCCTTCGACGACGACTTCTAGGAAGAACGAAGACAGACAGACAGGTGCCCCGCACGGCCGCAGCCCGTGCGGGGCACCTCCTGTTGTTTCAGTCGGTCGGAAACTCCCCGCCCTTGACCCCGGCGAGGAACGACGACCACGCCTCGGCCGGGAAGAGCAGAGCCGGCCCATCAGGGTCCTTTGAGTCCCGCACTGGCACGATCCCGGTCACACCATCGGCCACCTCGACACAGTCGCCACCAACGCCATCCAGCACGCCCGTGCGGCCCGAGGACGCCTGATCCAGATCCGTCTCAGGCTCGCCGACAGACTCCTCCGCATCGAGGTCCATGACGCCGACAGCGAGAAGCCCGCGCTCCGCGACGCCTCCAACTCCGACGAGGCCGGCCGAGGCCTGCTCCTCGTCCACGAGTTGGCCACTCAGTGGGGCTGCTGCCCCCGCGCCGGCGGCATCGGCAATTCGTCTGGTGCCACATCTCCGCCGAGGCCGCCGCGTGAGCGCCGTCCGCGCCGAGATCGGCGGCATCATGCCGCCCGCCGTGTTCCTGAGCCTCGACCAGGCGCTCCCCGTCCTCTGGGAGCACATCCGCGAACTCCCCGTCCGCGAAGCCCACCGCGACTTCATCCGCTTCTGCGTCGGCCCGGGAGGCGGCGACGGCGTCGCCCACTGCCTCAACCGAGGCGGCCGATGGAGCACCACCCTCTACGTCGGTGAACTCACCAGCTGGACCGCCCACCCGATCACCATCACCACCAGCCGCCCCTGAACTACCCCGCCCCGCACGGCGCTCGCGCCGGGCGGGGCGGGCACACCTCCGCACGCCGCCCGTCCGGATGAACTCCCGGGCCACACCGGCGACATACGTCCGCACACGATCTGCCCCCAAGTACGGTCCGGCCCACAGCCGAACGAAAGGGGCCCACCGTGACGACCGGAATCCTCGACTACCAGAGCGACGCCATCGTCCAGCTCATGAACATGGCGGAGGAGGAGTGGACCGAGCAGGAGCTCAAGGACGCCCTCCAGCGGGCCATCATGCTGGAGCTGTCCACCATCCCGCCGTACGCCACCGCGCTCTGGTCGATCACCGACCCGGACAACAGCAAGCCGGTCCGCCACACGATCCGCGAGATCGTCTTCGACGAGATGTCGCACTTCGGCCTCGTCTGCAACATGCTCACCAGCATCGGCGGCACCGTCGTCCTCACCGACCCGGCCACCGTGCCGAAGTACCCGGGTGAGCTGCCCGGCGGCGTCAACCCCGGGTTGGAGGTCTTCCTCAGCGGGCTGACCCGGGAGTCGGCCGGCCTCTTCTCCGACATCGAGAAGCCCGAGCACCCGCTCGCCTTCGCCGTCGACGGCAACACCATCGGCGCCTTCTACCAGCGGATCGCCAACGTCTTCCCCACGTTCGCCCACCTGCTGACCGGTCAGCGGCAGGTGACCTTCCCGCTCGGCTCGGGCCACGGCGCCGGCAACGACATCGTCGCGATGAACACCATCGACGACGTGCTGAACGCCATCCACATCATCCAGACCCAGGGCGAGGGGACCGACGTCTCCCCGGACAACCCCTTCCCCGGCGCCTCGGGCGAACTCGCCCACTACTACGCCTTCAAGGAGATCGCCGTCGGCAAGAAGCTCGTCCTCGACGAGCAGACGCAGAAGTTCGACTTCACCGGCGCCGACGTCCCGCTGCCGGACACCTCCCCGGTCGCCCGGGTCCCCGCGGGCGGGTGGGCCAACTCCCCCGGCAACGAGCCCGACGCGACCACCGCCGAGCTCCTCCGGACCTTCAACCAGCAGTACAGCGGCATGCTGCATGCCCTCGAAGACGCCTGGGGCCCCGGCGGGGCGGACATCTTCCCGGCCATCGGGCTGATGGGCTCCATGCGCCACACCGCCCAGCAGATCAACGCCGTCAAGCTGCCCCTCGACCCCCGCTTCACCTACGGCCCGGAGTGGCTGTTCGTCCAGCAGTAGGCACCCATGCGAAAGGGCCGGTGCGCGCGCACCGGCCCTTTCGTCACACCGTCAGGCGTTCGGCACCGTCGCGTAGCGCGGCGTGCCCTCGGCCATCTGCCGCAGCGCGTCCTTGCGGTCCCGCTTCGACAGCTTGTCGATGTAGAGGAACCCGTACAGGTGGTCCGTCTCGTGCTGGAGGCAGCGGGCGAAGAAGCCGGTGCCCTCGACCCGGATCGGGTTGCCGTCCTTGTCCTGGCCGGTCACGGCGGCGTAGTCCGGCCGGGGCAGCTCGGCGTACGCGGTCGGCACCGAGAGGCAGCCTTCGTTGCCGTCGTCGAGCACCCGCTTGCTGCCGGCCGGCAGCTCCTCCAGCACCGGGTTGATGACGTGGCCGATGTGGCGCACGCCCTCGTCGTCCGGGCAGTCGTAGACGAACACCTTGAGGTCCACGCCGATCTGGTTGGCGGCGAGGCCCACGCCCTCGGCCGCGTACATCGACTGGAACATGTCGTCGATCAGCGCCGACAGCTCACCGTCGAACGCGGTGACGTCCTTGACCTCCCGGTGCAGCACCGGGTTGCCGTACACGGTGATCGGACGCGCCGTGCCCTTCGAGAGGTCCGGCTGCTCACCGACCACCTTCACCGGCTGGGCCTCGCCCTGCTCGGTCCCGTGATCATGGTCGTGGTCGTGCTGGTGATCGTGCTGCTCCGCCATCGCTGCTTATCTTCCGCTTCCGTGGACTGTCTGGCCGTACCGATCAAGGGTAAGCGGCCAGGCTCAGCAGACCTCTTCGAGATCCCGGTACGCCCGCGTCCCCGGCGCCGCCGCCACCCAGCGGTCCAGCAGCGTCCGCACCAGACCGGCCGGGGCCGCGATCCCGCACTCCCGCTCCACCAGCCAGGACATCCCGCCCGCGCCCTGGCTCAGATGGCTCAGGTGCCCCGGGTGGGCCGCGTCCCCGTCGTCGTGCGGATCGTGGTGCGCGGTGTGCCCGTCGTCCGAGGCCATCCGGCTCTCCGAACAGGCCCGGCAGAGCAGCCGCACCGAGGACGTCCAGTCCTCCGCCGCGTATCCCGCCTCCGCGACCAGCCGCTCCAGCGCGTCCCGGTCCGCCGCCGTGGCGGCCTGCAACAGCACCACGTACGTCGGCACCGGGGAGGGCGCCCACAGCTCGATCTCGTCGAACACCGGGTACGCCACCCCGTCGGTGACCCGCTCACCGTGCGGGGCGCCGTCGTGCAGCACCACCTCGCCCCAGCGGCGGCCGGACGACGGCAGCGGGATCGACAGCACCTCGATCCGGGCCGGGTCCAGCCGCCGGCCCCAGACCACCTCGGACTCGCCGTCCGGCGAGAGCCGCACCGGGGTCGTTCCCAGGTCCAGGCTCACCGGACCGTCCGGCTGCGCCCCGGGCCCGCCCGGCAGCCGCAGCCCGTACGCCTGCCAGGCGCGCCGGGCAAGCGCCCAGTCCTGCAGGGCCGTCGCGGTGATCCCCAGGTTCCACCAGTCGGGAGCGCCGTGCTCGCGGTCCAGCAGCGCGACGGCGCGCAGCCCGGCCGCCCGCGCCTGCTCCCAGTCCCGCCGGAACTTGTGCAGCAGCGCCAGGTTGAACCACGAGTCGGACAGCCAGGGCTCCAGATCGGCCGCCATCACCAGCAGGGCACCCGCGTCCTCGTACCGGCCGTCGCCGATCAGCGTGAAAGCCCGGTCGGTCGTCTGCCGCCAGGTGGCGGACGGCCGGTGCCGTGCCCGGTGGAAGATCCTCACGTTCGTCCCTGCCGTCGTCGTCCGCTCAAGTCCCGCATCCGCTCCCGCGTCACGGGCCCGGTACCCCGGGTCGGTGTTCCACGCTACGACCGCATCCAACCACGCCCGCCACCGCCCGCGCTCCCCACCGCCCACGGTTGCCCCGCCACCGGCCCTGCCCCTACCCAGCCTGCCCGCCCCACCCCGCCGCCTCAACCCCAGCGGGCCGCACTCCCCCGTGTATTCCCCGCACACTGCTCCGCGCGGGCGCCCCGGGGCCTAGCCCCGGACCCGGACCAACGCGTCGACCACCCGGGCGTCGTAGACCCGCCCGCGCCCCAGCCGCAGCACCTCCAGCACCTCCAGGCGGCCCACCGCCTCCCCCAGCCCGCGACCCCGCGCCGCCGTCAGCAGGTCGTCGTGCGCATTGGCCACCCGGATGATCCGTGCCGCCAACGGCACCTCCTGTCCGCCGCCGTCCGGCCCGCCCTCCGGCCGCCCGCACCACGGATCCGCCAGCCGGGCGACCTGCTCGGCCACCTGCCGCGGCACCCCCGTCCGCCGGATCACCTCGCTTCCCAGCCGGGCGATCCGCTGCTGCTCCTCGTCCGGCAGCAGCGCCGTCGCCCCGCCCGGCACCGGCTCGACCAGCGACAGCTGGCCGACGTCGTGCATCAGCGCCGCGTACTCCAGCAGGGCGAGCTCACGGGTGCCCAGCCCCAGCTCGCGCCCGACCGCGCACGCCGTGTCGGCGACCCGCCGGGCGTGACCGGGCGGGGTGTAGCCGGCCACCTCGGTGGCCCGGGCCAGGCTGGCGATGGTCTGCCCGGTGGTGGCCCGGACGGCGGCGGCCCGCCGGAACGAGACCTGGGCCAGCAGCAGCGGTGTGCAGAACAGCGGCAGCGCCCAGAGCCCGACCTCGCCCGCGGCCAGGCTGACCAGCAGGCCGGTGGCCGTGATCGCGGTGCCGATCCCGAACAGCGAGCGCAGCTCGTCCTCCAGCGTCGCCGGGAACCGCAGCCCGCTCCGGTCCCGCCGCAGCACCGCCGCCAGGGTGGCGTCGCAGAGCGCGGCCAGCGCGGCCACCAGGGTCAGGAACACCCCGTACGCGGGGCCGTCCGCCGAGATCCGGTCGACCAGTCCGCTGTTGTAGAGCGGCTGGAAGATCGCGGCCGCGAAACCCGCGCCGAGCAGCCGTCGGGCGGCGCCGTCGCGCCGGGCCCGGTCCCGCCACGGCGCGTGCCGGTGCCGCCGGGCGCCGTGCGGCAGGAGGACGGCCGGCAGCAGCGCGAGCAGCAGGCCGACCCCGGTCACCGCGACCACCTGGAGCACCCCGTGCGCGGTCGGCAGCCCGCGCAGCGGCCCGAGCAGCGCGTACGCGAGCGCGCCGGCCGCCCCGATCGGCGCCTGCTCGCGGTCGCCCGGAAGGGTGATCCGGACGCACTCGCCGAGCGCGATCAGCACCGTGAAGGCCAGCGCCACCCCGGGCTCGGCGATCCCGCGCACCGCCACCGCCCCGAACGCCAGGGCCAGCAGCGCGAGCGCCCCGCCGTGCACCGCCAGTGTGCCCCCGTGCACCGCCCCGGCCCCCGGCCGGGGCCCGCCGGGCCGGAGCAGCCTGGGCCCGCCGGGCGGTCTCCGGTGCGCCCGCCGGTGCGGCCGTGCGCCGCCGGTCGCCGCGATCACGACGGACCGGCCGTCGGCATGGTGCCGCCCTGGACGGGCACCCGCCGCGGGGCCGCCCGGGCCGGCTCGGGGACGCCGAGCGGGATGTCCGGCACCGCCCGGATGCAGTCGCCGGGCGGCGGCAGCACCGGCTGCCAGTCGTGCACGGCGAGCGCGTCGACCAGCGCCCGGACCATCACCGGGTCGAACTGGCTGCCCGAACAGCGCTCCAGCTCGGCCATCGCCTCGGCGACCGGCCGGCCGCGCCGGTAGGAGCGGGTGGAGGTCATCGAGTCGAAGGCGTCGGCGACGGAGATGATCCGGGCGAACTCGGGGATCTGCTCGCCCACCAGCCCGCTCGGGTAGCCCCGGCCGTCCATCCGCTCGTGGTGGTGCAGGATCCCCGCGTGCGCCTCCCCGAGGAAGGCGATCCCGCGGACCAGCTCGTACCCGTGCACCGGGTGCACCTCGACGGCCCGCCGCTCGACCTCGGTGAGGGGACCGTTTCTGCGCAACAGCTCGGTGGCGACCCCGAGCTTGCCGACGTCGTGCAGGATGCCCGCGAACCGCAGGGTGCGCAGCCGCTCGGACTCCATGCCGAGCTGATCGGCGATCAGCACCGCGGCCTTGCCGACCCGTTCGCTGTGCCCGCGGGTGTAGGCGTCCTTGATCTCGACGGCCTGCACCAGCGCCTGGACGGTGGCCTGGTGGGCGTCCCGCTCGCGGTGGCCCTGGGCGAACACCCAGGCCGAGATGGAGAGCGGCAGCAGCGCCAGCAGCGCCGCGAAGGCCCCGTACGGGCCCTGCCAGAGCACGGCGACCATCAGCCCGCCGGCCGCGTGCACCAGCACCGGCAGTCCGATCGCGGCGGCCGGGCCGCGCAGCAGCACGACCGGCCGCCGACCCTCGGCCAGCACCAGCATGCCGCCCACCAGCACGCCGTTGACCAGGCAGAACACGGCGAGCGCGGCGAATCCGGGCAGCAGCGCGGCCGGGAACCGGGAGCCGAGCAGCAGTTGCGGCCCGGCGAGCAGGTGGAAGGCCACCGAGGAGGCGAAGGCGGAGAGCGCGAGCTGGGCACCGTTCCAGAACTGCCGCCGCCGACCGTGCGGCTCGACGGGGGCGAGCAGCGCGGGCACCACCGCGACGAGCGCGGCGGCGGCCGGCGGCAGCATCAGCACCCCGGCGAACAGCACCGGGAAGAAGGCGTTGGCGCAGGGCCGGGCCGGCGCCCGGTCGGGCAGCGGTCGGCGCAGCAGGGTGCGGACCAGCCGCAGGCAGGGCGTGGGCAGCCCTTGGGCGAGCGACTCCCAGCACCCGTGCAGGAAGGCCAGCAGCCCGACCTTGGGCCAGTCGACGGGTGCGCCGAGCCAGCGCGGCACCCCCAGCGGGAGTGGTGCGGCCAGCAGCGGCAGCAGGCAGCAGACCGCCGCCACGGGGACGGCCACCAGGTAGCGCGCCGCGCCCGGGGGCAGGGCCGCGTCTCCACTGTCGGTAGCGATCTCGACCTCCCCGCGTCCTGGCCCGCTCTGCGCTCAGCGCGCCGGGGCAACCGACGGTGAGTGTCCGTCAGGAGGATAGGCCGCCGCTCCGGCGCAACGACGCATGATCGCGGAATGCCGCAGTTGGCGCACCGCCAACTCACTCGAACGAGTGACGGCGCACGCAAGCAGAAAGGGGGCGGCCCCCGGAGCACCTGCTCCGGGGGCCGTCTGGTCCTCACGGTGAACCGCCCTCACGGTGAACCGCCCGCCGTACGACGGGCGGGCCCGCTCACTCCGCCGGGGCGCCCGCCTCGACCGGGGTGCCCGGCCTGGCCGCCGACTCGACGGTCTCCTCGGCCGGGGCCTTCCGGCCCTGCCCGGCGGCCTCGCCGTGCGCCTCGGCCGTGGGGTCGACGGCGACCACCGCCTCTCCGGACCGCTGCCCGGCCCGGATCGAGTCGATCCTGGCCAGCACCTTGCCGCGGAGGTCGGCCGGGGTGTCGTCGCACCCGCAGCAGCGCTTGATCAGTGCCTTGATGGCCTGCTCCAGCCCGTACTTCTCCAGGCATGGCGAGCACTCCTCGAAGTGCACACGCAACTTGGCGTAGTCACCCTCGGCCATCTCGTTGTCGAGGAATTCATAGAGGTGGTCGAGGACCTCGCCACACTCGGTGTCGTGCGGATCGCCGCAGCTCATGAGCCCGAGCCCTTCGCTTCCTGCCCTGCCCCGCTGCCGGCCGGGACCAGCCCGCGCTCACGGGCGTAGTCCTCCAACATGCCGCGCAGCTGCCGGCGGCCGCGGTGCAGTCGGGACATCACCGTACCGATGGGAGTACCCATGATGTCCGCGATCTCCTTGTACGCAAAGCCCTCTACGTCCGCGAGATAGACGGCGATACGGAATTCCTCCGGGATGGCCTGGAGGGCGTCCTTCACATCGCTGTCCGGGAGGTGGTCGAGCGCCTGGGTCTCGGCCGAGCGCAGACCGGTCGACATGTGCGACTCGGCCCGGGCCAGCTGCCAGTCCTCGATCTCCTCGGCGGCGGTGCGCTGGGGCTCCCGCTGCTTCTTGCGGTACGAGTTGATGAACGTGTTGGTGAGGATGCGGTACAGCCAGGCCTTGAGGTTGGTGCCCTCACGGAACTGGTGGAATGACGCGTACGCCTTCGCGAACGCCTCCTGGAGGAGGTCCTCCGCATCGGCCGGGTTGCGGGTCATCCGCAGCGCCGCCGAATACATCGGATCCAGGTAGCCCAGGGCGTCGCGCTCGAAGCGCTCCCGCCGGGCCTCCTCGCTCTCCTCCGCCGACACCCGGAAGGTGTCCTCACCGATCGCCTCGGCCAGCTCCTCACCGGTGAGCGCCTCCCCCGTGGGCAGGCTCTCCTCCGGGCCCCGGCCCGGCTCGGCCTCGTGCTCGGTCCCGACGACCGGACCCACCTCCTCGCCATGGCGGGCACGACCCACCGCGGGCCGCCCCGAAATGGAGGATATCGGGCTGACGGGCTTCTCGCCCGCGACAATCCAGTCGGACCACGCAGGGGCGAAGGCCGCGGCGGCCTCGCGCTCCTCCGGCCGCTCGGGGCACGCGATCGAACCCATCTGTGCTGCCTTCCACCCGGACTCAAGCTGACAGGGGTGTCAACCACGGCGACCGCGCCCGCATTCCCACCCTCCGGCGGCTTTTCACCCGCACGGGTGAGGGACGGCAACGGCCCCGTCCGCAGTGCCCGGACGACACACCCAGACCGGACGCCACACCTAGAGCAGCCCGAGCACCCAGTCCCCGACCGCCCCGGTGATCAGCTCCAGCACCTCGTCCTGCCCCACCGGCGCCCGCTTCGGCACCTCGAAGCCGTGGTTCCCGTACGGCAGCGGCACCAGCGTGTGCCCGGCAGGCAGCTCCGGGAACTCGTCCGGGCCGCCGAACGGATCCGCCGCACCCTGCACCACCAGCGTCGGCAGCCCGGACTCCAGCAGCTCCTCCGCCCGGCTCTTCTCCGGCCTGCCCGGCGGATGCAGCGGGAAGGCCAGCGCCACCACCCCGGCCGCGCCGGTCGCCGCGCCCGTCCGGCAGGCCACCCGGGCCCCGGCGCTGCGCCCGCCGACCACCAGCGGCACCCCCTGACCGGCCAGCAGTTCGGCGACCGGGGTCCAGCCCACGTCGAGCGTCCTCGGCGCGGGCCCGAGCCGCTTCCCGGCCACCCGCCAGGGCTGCTCGACCAGCGCCACGGTGATCCCCCGGGTCGGCAGGGCGGCGGCCAGCGCCACCAGGTCGCGCGCCCCGATCCCCCCGCCGGCGCCGTGCCCGAGCGCCAGCACCGCCTTCGGGGCGGCCGCGCGGTGCCAGGTGATCCGGGCGTCCCCGGCAGGCGTCGGGACGAGTTCGGTGGTCATCGTGCAGGTGCTCCAGGGAGGTTCAGAACAGCGTGGTCTCGTACTCGGGCTCGTCCCACGGCCGGGTCAGCTCGGGGCCGTTGTTGCGGATGCTGCCGACCGCCGGCGAGACCGGGGTGGCCAGCAGGGCGCCGGGTCGCGGGGGTATCAGCAGCCGGCGCAGCTCGTCCGGGTCGCTCACCCCTGGGTCCAGCCAGTCGTCGAAGGACTCCCGGTCCAGGAACAGCGGCATCCGCTCGTGGATCGGGGCGAGCAGCTCCTCGGCCTCGGTGGTGACGATCGTGAAGGTCACCAGCCAGGCCTCCGGGTGGCCGGCGGGCACCGTGCGGTTGCGCCAGAACTCGTACAGCCCGGCCAGCGCCAGCGGGCCGCCGTCCACCCGGGAGACGAAGAACGGCTTCTTCTTCGGCTTGCCGCGCTCGCCGGGCAGCGTCTGCCACTCGTAGTAGCCGTCGACGGGCAGGATGCACCGCCGGGACGCGAAGGCCTGCCGGTACGAGGGCTTCTCGTGCACCGTGTCCGAGCGGGCGTTGATCATCTTCACCGCCGTCTCCGGCGACTTCGCCCAGGCCGGCACCAGGCCCCAGCGCAGCACCCGCAGCTGCCGCACCGGCGCCGCCTCCCCCTTGGGCACCCGGTCCAGCACCACGAAGGCGCTCTCGGTGGGGGCGACGTTCCAGCTGGGCGCCAGCGTCTCGGCAGGGTCCCACTGCTGGACGCCGAAGAGCTCCAGAAGGTCCTCGGGCTTGCTGCTGGAGGCGAAGCGACCGCACATACCGTCAGCTTGCCACGCCCCCCGTTCTCACCACTTCCTCATCCCACGGAGCGAACCGCCGCCTCCCGCCCGGCCGTCCCCGCATGGGAGGCTGCCACCCCGGCCGACCGCGACGCGCGGCCGGCCCGGGCACGACCGGACGGAGGCGGAGAGGGACATGGACGTACAGAACATCGGCGAGGTGTGGGACCGGGTCACCGGCCCCCAGCAAGCCCCGCCCGGCTGGCTCGTCCTGGCCACCGCCGCCGCCGCCCTGCTCCTGGTGGTCGTGCGGCCGCTGTGGCGGATCAGCCGCAACGCCGTGACCATCGCCCACGAGGGCGGCCACGGCCTCGCCGCGGTCGCCACCGACCGCAAGCTGGCCGGCATCCGGCTGCACTCCGACACCTCCGGCCTCACCCTCTCCTACGGCCGCCCCACCGGCCCCGGCATGGTGCTCACCGCCGCCGCCGGCTACACCGCCCCCGCCATGCTCGGCCTCGGCTGCGCCGCGCTGCTCGCCGCCGACCGGATCACCCTGCTGCTCTGGCTGGCCATCGCCCTGCTGCTGGCCCTGCTGGTCCGGATCCGCAACGCCTTCGGCTTCCTCTCCGTCCTGCTGGCCGGCGGCGCGTTCTTCCTGGTCTCCTGGTTCGGCACCGCCAAGGTGCAGGCCGGCTTCGCCTACCTCGGCACCTGGTTCCTGCTGCTCGGTGCCGTCCGGCCGGTCCTGGAGCTGCAGTACCAGCGCCGCCGCGGCCAGGCCCGTGACTCCGACGCCGACCAGCTGGCCCGGCTCACCGGCGTCCCCGGCCTCGCCTGGATCACCCTCTTCCTGGTCACCGCGCTGGCCTGCCTCGCCCTCGGCGCGAGCTGGCTGCTGCCCACGGGCTGAGGCGCCCGGAGGCGAGCGGGCGAGTCACCGCCCCGAGCCGAAGGGCGCGCCGGTGCCGAAAGTGATGAGCGACAAGCGACCGACGCAGGAGAGAGCGCCGGAGGGAAGAGCGTCGGCGCCGGGTCCGAGCGCCCGGAGGCGAGCGGGCGAGTCACCGCCCCGAGCCGAAGGGCGCGCCGGTGCCGAAAGTGCTGAGCGACAAGCGACCGACGCAGGAGAGAGCGCCGGAGGGAAGAGCGTCGGCGCCGGGTCCGAGCGCCCGGAGGCGAGCGGGCGAGTCACCGTCCCGCCATCCGGCCGCCGCGCGGACAGTTCCCCCACGGCCCCTAAACTTGCCCCATGACCGAGACCCTGTGGCCCGCCCCCGTCGCGACCACCCCTGTTGACGCCACCGTCACCATCCCCGGCTCCAAGTCGGTCACCAACCGGGCCCTGGTGCTGGCGGCGCTCGCCGACGAGCCCGGATGGGTCCGGCGCCCGCTGCGCAGCCGCGACTCCCAGCTGATGGCCGACGGCCTGCGGGCGCTCGGGGTCGGCATCGAGGAGCAGGTCAACAACGACGCCGGCGGCACCGGCGGCGGCGAGGCCTGGCGGGTCATCCCGGCGCCCGCGCTGCGCGGCCCCGCCTCGGTGGACGTCGGCAACGCCGGAACGGTCATGCGCTTCCTGCCCCCGCTGGCCGTCCTCGCCGACGGCCCGGTCCACTTCGACGGCGACCCGCGCAGCTACGAGCGCCCGCAGCACGGCGTGATCAACGCCCTGCGCGCGCTCGGCGCCCGGATCGACGACGGCGGCCGCGGTGCCTTCCCGCTCACCGTGCACGGCACCGGCGCGCTGGACGGCGGCCCGGTGGAGCTGGACGCCTCGTCCTCCTCGCAGTTCGTCTCCGCCCTGCTGCTCTCCGGTGCCCGCTACAACCAGGGTGTGGAGGTCCGCCACGTCGGCGGCCCGGTGCCCTCGCTGCCGCACATCCGGATGACGGTCGAGATGCTGCGGCTGGCCGGCGCCCAGGTCGACGCCCCCGAGGACGGCGGCGAGAAGGACGTCTGGCGGGTCACCCCCGGCGCCCTGATCGGCCGCGACATGGTGGTGGAGCCGGACCTCTCCAACGCGGCGCCGTTCTTCGCCGCCGCGCTGGTCACCGGCGGCCGGGTCGCCGTCCGCGACTGGCCGAAGCACACCACCCAGCCCGGCGACCAGCTGCGCGACATCTACACGCAGATGGGCGGCGTCTGCGAGTTCACCGACGAGGGCCTGCAGTTCACCGGCACCGGCCGGATCCACGGCATCGAGGCCGACCTGCACGACGTCGGCGAGCTGACCCCGGTGATCGCGGCCGTCGCCGCGCTCGCCGACGGCGAGTCCCACCTCTACGGCATCGCGCACCTGCGGCTGCACGAGACCGACCGGCTGGCCGCGCTCGCCAAGGAGATCAACGACCTCGGCGGCGACGTCACCGAGACCGAGGACGGCCTGCGGATCCGCCCGCGCAAGCTGCACGGCGGCATCTTCCACACCTACGAGGACCACCGCCTGGCCACCGCCGCCGCGGTGATCGGCCTCGCCGTCGAGGGCGTCCAGGTGGAGAACGTGGCCACCACGGCCAAGACCCTGCCGGACTTCCCGAAGATGTGGGACGAGCTGCTCACCGGGACAGTGGCGGGCGGCTGAGCGGGAGACTGGGCACATGCGCCGCTACGGCAAGGACGCCGACGAGGACGACATCCGCAACCGCCCCGCGCGCCGGGGATCCCGGCCGCGGACCCGGATCCGACCCAAGCACGAGGACGCGGCCGAGGCGATGGTGCTCACCATCGACCGCGGCCGGCTGACCTGCCTGCTGGACGCCGGGACGAAGCAGGAGCGCGAGATCGTCGCCATGAAGGCCCGTGAGCTGGGCCGCAAGGGCGTCGTCGTGGGCGACATCGTCAACATCGTCGGCGACCTCTCCGGGGACGCCGACACCCTGGCCCGGATCGTCCGGGTCGAGGAGCGCAGCTCGGTCCTGCGGCGTACCGCGGACGACGACGACCCGTACGAGCGGATCGTCGTCGCCAACGCCGAGCAACTGGCCATCGTCACCGCGCTGGCCGACCCGGAGCCCCGGCCCCGGCTGATCGACCGCTGCCTGGTGGCCGCGTACGACGCCGGCATGGAGCCGCTGCTGGTGCTCACCAAGTCCGATCTGGCCCCGGCCGGGCCGCTGCTGGAGTCCTACGCGCCGCTCGGCATCAACTACGTGGTGACCCGGCGGGACGAGCTGGCCACCGAGGGCGCCGAGGCGGTCCGCACGCACTTGCGCGGGCGCTCGACGGTCTTCATCGGGCACTCCGGGGTGGGCAAGACCACGCTGGTCAACGCCCTGGTGCCGCTGCACCAGCGGTCCACCGGGCACGTCAACGCGGTGACCGGCCGCGGCCGGCACACCACCGTCTCGGCGCTGGCGCTGCGGCTGCCGCCGCCCCCGGGCGCGAAGCCGGGCTCGAAGAAGGCGCTCGACCCGGGCTGGGTGATCGACACCCCGGGGTTCCGCTCCTTCGGCCTCTCGCACATCGACCCGGCCCGGGTCATCCACGCCTTCCCCGACCTGGAGCCGGGCACCGCCGAGTGCCCGCGCGCGTGCAGCCACGACGAGCAGGACTGCGCGCTGGACGCGTGGGTCGCGGACGGCCACGCCGATCCCGCCCGGCTCTACTCGCTGCGCCGGCTGCTCGCCAGCAAGGAGGCCCGCGAGGGCGACTGACGGCGGGCGGCCCCGGCCGATTTCGCGCGTCCGAGGTGTCGGAGCGGCCCAGCCTGGTGATCATAGGAAAGTCGGGCCGGATCACCGCCCGACCCGTCGATCGACAGGGAGAGCACGCGATGGCATGGGCCCTGGTGATCCTGGCCGGCCTCCTGGAGACCGGCTTCGCGATCAACCTCAAGCTCAGTGACGGTTTCACCAAGCTCTGGCCCACCATCAGCTTCTGCGTCTTCGCCCTCAGCAGCTTCGGTCTGCTCACCCTCTCCCTCAAGACCCTGCCGGTCGGCCCCGCGTACGCAGTCTGGACCGGCATCGGCGCGGCCGGCACCGCGATCTACGGCATGGTCTTCCTGGACGAGACCACCTCGGTGCTCAAACTGGTGTCGATCTCGCTCGTGATCGCCGGCGTGATCGGACTGCAGCTCAGCGGCTCGGCACACTGATACTCGCCCGCTCGCCAATGGACCGGCTCGGGGCGGCCCTTTGGCTCGGGGCAGCTCTTCCGCTCGGGGCGGTTCTTTCACTCGGGGCGGTTCTTTCACTCGGGGCGGCGTCGGAGCGGGGCTCGGGGCGGCTCCGAGCGGGGCTTCGGGGCGGGGCTTCGACTCGGGGCGAAACGTTTCCGTCCGCTCCGCGAGCCCGACTGGGCCGATCCGGGCGGGCTCGCTAGGGTCTTGGACATGGCCGACTACCACGACGATCTCCGACTCGCCCATGTCCTCGCCGACTCGGCCGACTCGATCACCCTGGAGCGCTTCCGCGCCCTCGACCTGAAGATCGAGACCAAGCCCGACCTCACCCCCGTGAGCGACGCCGACAAGGCCGCCGAGGAGCTGGTGCGCGGGGTGCTCCAACGTGCCCGGCCGCGCGACGCGGTGCTCGGCGAGGAGTTCGGCCTGCAGGGTTCCGGCCCGCGCCGCTGGGTGATCGACCCGATCGACGGCACCAAGAACTACATCCGCGGCGTGCCGGTCTGGGCCACCCTGATCGCGCTGCTGGAGGACGGCCCGGACGGCGTCGAGCGCCCGGTGGTCGGCATCGTCTCCGCCCCCGCGCTGAACCGCCGCTGGTGGGCGGCCAAGGACCTCGGCGCCTTCGCCGGCCGCAGCCTGGCCAAGGCGAGCCGGATCCACGTCTCCGGGGTCTCCCGGATCGAGGACGCCTCGTTCTCCTACTCCTCGCTCTCCGGCTGGGAGGACCGCGGCCGGCTCGACCCGTTCCTGGACCTCACCCGGGCCTGCTGGCGTACCCGCGCCTACGGCGACTTCTGGTCGTACATGATGGTCGCCGAGGGCGCGGTGGACATCGCCGCCGAGCCCGAGCTCTCCCTGTGGGACATGGCCGCGAACTGCGTCATCGTCGAGGAGGCCGGCGGCCGTTTCACCGGCCTGGACGGCGTCCCGGGCCCGGGCGGCGCCGACGCGGTGGCCTCCAACGGCCTGCTGCACGACGAGGCGCTGCGCCGCCTCAGCGTCTGACGGCGGTTCGCCCGCTCGCCTCCGGGGCGAGGGGGCGGCCGGACATGGGTGCGGGGGGGGGGGGGGGGGGGGGGGGGGGGGGGGGGGGGGGGGGGGGGGGGGGGGGGGGGGGGGGGGGGGGGGGGGGGGGGGGGGGGGGGGGGGG
>NZ_JBVJCO010000016.1:133562-168789 GCF_055588525.1 Kitasatospora sp. NPDC041988 | reverse complement strand
GCGGGAACACCGCTATGGTGTGTTCCCCTGGTTGCTCCCTCGGGGGGGTCCCACCCGCCCGCGGACTGGGGGAAGGGAGTCGCCGGGGGGGGGCGGGGCGGGGGGGAAGGGAGGAGGACGACACGCCAACACTCTCTGTTCGGGTGGCCAGCTAACCCCCCCCCCCCAAGCGACCCTGGCCCGCGACGTGGCGGCCGCCGCCGTGCGCTCGGCCCACGACCAACTCGCCGACCTGCTCGGCCTGACGTCCTTCGAGCAGGATGTCGTCCTGCTCGCGGCGGCCCGTGAACTCGACCCGGCGGTGGACTGGCTGAGCGCCGAGGCCGGCGCCGGCGGCCGGCTGCCCGGCCCCACCTTCGGCCTCGCCCTGCGCCTGTTCGACCAGCCGGCCTGGGACGCGCTCTCGCCCGAGCGGCCGCTCCGGCGCCTGCGGCTCGTCCGGCTGGAGGGCTCCGAGGGGATGACCGCCTGCTCGCTGCGGGCGGACGAACGCGTGGTCAACTACCTGAAGGGCCTGGACCACCTCGACGAGCGGCTGGCGGAGACGGTCGTCCCGCTGGAGGACGGTGACGGGTCGATCGAGCCGTCACCGTCCCAGCGGGAGGCCGCCCGGGCGCTGCGCGCCGGCATCCGCGCCATGGCCGCCGACGGCCGTCCGCCGGTGGTCAACCTGGTGGGGCCCGACGGGCCGAGCAAGCAACTGGTGGCACGCGAGGTCGCGGCGGCGCTCGGCCGGACGCTGCTCAGGGTGCCGGTGCCGGCCCTGCCGGTCCCGGCCGCCGGGGCCGGGACGACGGCGAGGCTCTGGGAGCGGGAGGTCCTGCTCTCCCCGGTGGCCCTCTACCTGGACGCGGGCGACGAGACCGGCGACCACGGCCCCGAGGCCGTCGCCGAGGCCGGCCGGCTGATGGCGCGGCTGCCCGGGCCGGTGTTCCTGGACAGCCGCGAGGTCTGGCCGCACCTGGGCCCCGGCGCCCTGGTGGTGGACGTCGCCGGGCCGACCACGGCCGAGCAGCGCGCGGCCTGGGCGGACGCGCTCGGGCCGGGCGGGGAGCAGCTGGCGGGCGAGCTCGCCGCGCAGTTCGACCTCGACCCGGTGGCGCTGAGCCGCGTCGCGGCCGGCGTCGCCGACGGTCCGCCGGGCGAGTCCGCGCAGCAGCGCCGGTCCCGGGTGTGGGGCGCCTGCCTCGCCGTCTCCCGGCCGCGCCTGGACCTGCTCGCGCAGCGGCTGGACCTCCGGGCCCGCCGCGAGGAGCTGGTCCTCCCCGAGGCCATGACGGAGCAGCTGGACCGGATCTGCGACCAGGTGCGCCGGCGCACGCTGGTCTACGAGGACTGGGGGGTGGCCCGCCGGACCAGCCGCGGCCTGGGCATCACCGCGCTGTTCGCGGGCGAGAGCGGCACCGGCAAGACGATGACCGCCGAGGTGCTGGCCCGCGAGCTCGCCCTCGACCTCTACCGGATCGATCTCTCCGCGGTGGTGAGCAAGTACATCGGGGAGACCGAGAAGAACCTGCGGCGGCTCTTCGACGCGGCCGAGCGCGGCGGCGCGATCCTCCTCTTCGACGAGGCCGACGCGCTGTTCGGCCGCCGCAGCGAGGTGCGGGACAGCCACGACCGGTACGCCAACATCGAGGTCAACTACCTGCTCCAGCGCATGGAGTCGTACCGCGGGCTGGCGATTCTGGCCACCAACATGAAGGGCGCGCTGGACCACGCCTTCAGCCGCCGGCTGCGGTTCGTGCTGGACTTCCCGTTCCCCGGGCCGGCGGAGCGCGAGGCGATCTGGCAGCGGGCCTTCGCCCCGGGCGTGCGCTGCGACCTCGACCACGCCCGGCTGGCCCGGTTCGGCCTGACCGGCGGCAGCATCCACAACGTCGCGCTCAACGCCACCTTCGCGGCCGCGGCCACGCCCGGCCAGGTGGCCACCATGCCGCTGGTGCTGGCCGCGGTCCGGATGGAGTGCCGCAAGCTCGGCTTCGTCGTGGACGAGCGCGAGTTCGAGTGGGACGGGCCCGCGCCCGCCGTCGCGGTGCCGTCCTTCGACACGACGGGCGACACGACGGGCGAGACGACCAACGAGCCGAGCGACGAGCCGACCGGCGCGGCGCCGGACGGAACAACAGACGCGGCGCCGGACGGGACAACAGACGCGGCGCCGGACGACACGAGCGACGAGACGGCGGACGGAGGGAGCGGACCGTGGACGTGACCGTGCGGATCGAGCGGCTGGTCCTGGAGGGCCTGGACCTGGCCCCGGGAGCGGCTGACCGGGTGCGGGCAGCCCTGGCAGAGGCGTTGGCCGAGGAGCTCACCGAGACGCTGGCGGCGGGCGGGCGCGTCGACCGGGTGGGGCCGCCCACCGTGACGGTACCGGTGACGGTGCCGGGCCCACCGGGTGCGGTACTGAGCCCCGGGGCGGCCGCCGCCCTGGGCGGGCACGCCGGCCGCGCGCTGGCGGCGGGGCTCACCGGAAGGGGAGGGCCGGCATGACCGGATTCCCGCGTTCACCCCGGCTGATGCGGGGCGGCATCGTCGAACTCGACCCGGGCTCCGGCTCGGTGCTGCGGATCATCGCGCTGCAGTACAACCCCGACAGCCTGACCCGCAGCTTCCAGGTGCAGGACACCGGCGAGGAGAAGCACCAGCGGTCCCGGCCGCTCCGGTTCAAGGCGCCGCCGGTGGAGACCGTCAAGGTGGAGGCCGAGCTGGACGCGGCCGACCAACTGGAGTTCCCGGACCGGTTCCCGGACGCCGGGCAGGTCGGGGTGCACCCCCAACTCGCCGCGCTGGAGCTGCTCGTCTACCCGACGGTGGGCCAGCTCGTCGCGGCGGACCAGTCGGCGGCGGCCGGCTCGCTGGAGATCCTGCCGATGGAGGCGCCGGTGACGGTCTTCGTCTGGAGCCCGAGCCGGATCATGCCGGTCCGGATCACCGAGCTCGCCGTGACCGAGGAGGCCTTCGATCCGGCCCTCAACCCGCTACGGGCCAAGGTGCAGCTGGGCATGCGGGTGCTCTCGGTGAACGACGTGGGTTTCGACCACCGGGCCGGCGGGCTCTACCTGGCCCACCAGCGCCGGCTGGAGGCCCTCGCCGCGCGGGCCGGCGGCGGCAGCTTCGCGGCACTCGGCATCGGAGGGCTGGCATGACCACACCGCCGTTCCCGCCAATGAGCACAGGGCAGATCCCGCCGATGAGCACAGGGCAGCTCCCGCCGGCGGGCCCGCCGCAGCCGCCCGAGGCACCCGCCTTCCCGGCGGGCAGCCGGTACGCCGGACTCCCGCTGTCCGTCGCCGAGCTGGACGGGCGTCAGGTGCGGTACGTCACCCGCCGGTTCGCGCCCCAGCCGGACCGGTTCGCGCTGCTGCGCGAGCACACCGTCACCGAGGGGGAGCGCCCCGACACCCTGGCGGCGGCCGAGCTCGGCGATCCGGAGCGGTTCTGGCTGCTCTGCGACGCCAACGGGATCCTGGACCCGGTGGAGCTGACGGTCACCGTCGGCCGCCGGCTGCGCATCACACTGCCCGAGGGCGTGCCGGGGGTGGCCGATGCTTAGCGGACCGGTCCATCTCACCCTGCTGGCCGGTCCGGCGGTGCCGGTGCCGGTGCCCCGCTCCGTCCTGGACTCGCTCACCGGGGTGACGGTCCACAGCACGGCCGAGCCGGGCAGGCAGAGCGCTTTCGAGCTCACCTTCGAGCTGGAGAAGAACTCGCCGGTGCCCACGGTCTTCCTGCTCGTGGGCGGGAGCCTGCCGGCGGTGCTCCGGGTGGTGGTCGCGGTGACCGTGGGCGGCGCGCCCGAGGTGCTGATCGACGGCGTCGTCACGTCCACCGGCCTGGCGCCGGGCGCGGACGGCGGCCCGTCCGTGCTCACCGTCCAGGGCATGGACCTGACCGCGCTGATGGAGCGGATCGACGGCACCGGGACGCCCTTCCCGGCGCTGCCGGTGGCGGCCCGGGTGCTCACCGTGCTGGCCAAGTACGCGGCGTTCGGAGTCGTCCCGGCCGTGGTCCCCAGCCTGGTCGCCGACGTGCCCAACCCGCTGGAGCGGATCCCCGTCCAGCACGGCACGGACCTCGCCTACCTGCGCCGGCTGGCCGCCCGCTCCGGCTACGTCTTCACCCACATCCCGGGGCCCGTCCCGGGCGCCAGCATCGCCTACTGGGGCCCGCAGGCCAAGATCGGCCTGCCGCAGCCCGCGCTCACCGTCGACTCGGACGTGCAGACCAACGTCGAGTCGCTCAGCTTCAGTTACGACGCGGAGAGTGCCACGCTTCCGGTGATCTTCATCCAGAACCCGCAGACCAAGGCCGTCATCCCGGTGCCGATTCCGGACGTCTCGCCGCTCAACCCCCCGCTGGGGCTGGTCCAGCCCCCGCCGACCAGGCTCCGCTACATCCGGGAGACCGCCAAACTCGGCGTCGCCGAGGCCGTGCTGCTCGGGATGGCGAAGGCCGCCGGCTCGGCGGACGCGGTCAGGGCCCGGGGCAGCCTGGACGTCCAGCGCTACGGGCAGGTGCTCAAACCGCGGTCGCTGGTCGGTGTCCGCGGCGCCGGGACGGCGTTCGACGGGCTCTACTTCGTCCAGACGGTGGACCACCGCATCGAACGCGGCTCCTTCACCCAGCAGTTCACCCTCGTCCGCAACGGACTCGTCTCGACCCTCCCGGTGGTGCCGGTATGACCGTGACCGACGACAGCGACCGCGTCGTCCCGATCGGTGGGGCCGACGACTCCGCGGGGAGCGGGGGCGCCCGGTTCTACGGCAAGTACCGCGGCACCGTGGTCGGCAACGTCGACCCGCTCGGGATCGGGCGGATCCAGGCCCTGGTCCCGGACGTCTCGGCCGTTCTCCCGTCCTCCTGGGCGATGCCCTGCGTGCCGGTCAGCGGTCCGCAGAGCGGCGTCTTCGTACTGCCGCCGATCGGCGCCGGGGTCTGGGTGGAGTTCGAACAGGGCGATCCGGACTACCCGGTCTGGACCGGCGGCTTCTGGGGCAGCCGGGCCGAGACACCCGCACTCGCCCAGGCCGGCAATCCGGCGAGCCCGAGCATCGTCCTGCAGACCGTCGGCCAGAACACGATCTCCGTCTCCGACGCCCCCGGGGCGGCCGGCGGGATCCTCCTCAAGGCCGGTGTCGCCTCGATCATGGTCAACCAGCAGGGCATCACCATCCAGAACGGCCAGGGGGCCAGCCTCGTGCTGACCGGCCCGTCGGTCAACGTCAACCTCGGCGCACTCACCGTGCAGTGACCCGGGTCCGGAGGGGAGACACCCATGCCAGGAGCGATCCTGCACCAGGGCGCGGTCGTCCAGTGCCCGCACGGCGGACGCGCGAATCCGCCGGGCGCCGACCCGCGGGTTCGCGTCGGCGGCCTCGCGGTCTGGCTGCAACCGGTGCCCGCCCTCGTCGCCGGCTGCACCCTGCCGCCGCCGCCCGCCGCCAACGGCCCCTGTGTGACCGCCCCCTGGACGACGGGGTCGCTACGGGTCCGGGCCGGCGGTGTGCCGCTGCTCCTCCTCGACAGCCAGGCCACCACCGTGCCGAGCGGCACACCGCTGATCCCGGTCTCGGCGCAGCAGCGGGTGATCGCGACATGAGCTCTCCCACGCCCGACCGGGTCGATGTGGCCTTCCCGTTGGGCTTCGACGAGCGCGGCCGCACCGCCGGGCCCGCCGACTCCGACCGGCACGTCCGCGACCTGCTCGAACAGCTGCTCTTCACCGCACCCGGCGAACGGGTCAACCGGCCGGACTTCGGCTGCGGGCTGAACCAGCTCCTCTTCGGCCCCAACAGCCCCGAACTCGCCGCGACCGTCGAGTACACCGCCCGGGCGGCGGTCCAGCGCTGGCTCGGCGACGTGCTCGACCTGGTCGAACTGCGCGCCACCGCCGTCGAGTCGGTGCTCACCGTCGACGTCCGCTACGTGGTGCGCCGCACCCGGCAGGCGGCCGAGGCCCGCTTCGCCCGGGAGGTCCCGCGATGACCGACTCCCCGGCAACGAACGGCCCGACCGCCGCACCCGGTCCGACCACGACCGGCCTGTCCACGACCGGCCCGTCCACGACGAACAGTACGACCCCCGCACCCGGCCCGGCCCCCGCACCCGGCCCGACCGCCGCACCCGGCACGCCGCCCGGGATCGACTGCGCCGTGGAGTGCACCGTCGACCACCGCCGCGAGCTCGTGACCGCCCACGGCCTCAACGGGATCGACGGGATCGAGGTCGCCGACCCCGACCCCGTCGACGGCACGGTGGCCCTCTGCGTCGGCCTCGTCGGTGCCGTGCCGGACGACCTGACCGTCGCCAACCTGCGGATCGACGCGGAGCCCGGCTCCCGGCGGGTGCGGGTGGTCGGCGTCCGCGCCCGGCTGCCGCGCGTGGAGGACGAGAACGGCTGCCTGGAGGTCACCCTCGACCGGCCCGGCGACACCACCACCTACCACCTGGCCGTGGTCGAACCCGGACCTCACGGCCACCCCGGCCGGCAGCCCCGCCACGGATTCGACCTGCGCTACCACCGCGCGCCCTTCGGCTTCTGCGCGGGCCGCCCCGCCGAGACCGACTGCCCGACCGGGCCCGGCTGCCCGCCCGCCCCGGTGCCCCCGGCCGCGCTCGACTACCTGGCCAAGGACTACACCTCCTTCCGCCGCCTGGTCCTCGACCGGCTCGGACTGCTCGTCCCCGGCTGGCGCGAGCGCCACATCCCCGACCTCGGCGTCACCCTGGCCGAGCTGCTCGCCTACTCCGCCGACCGGCTCAGCTACTACCAGGACGCCGTCGCGACCGAGGCCTACCTCGGCACCGCCCGGCGCCGCATCTCGGTGCGCCGGCACGCCCGGCTGGTCGACTACCTGCTGCACGAGGGCTGCAACGCGCGGGCCTTCGTCACCGTCGACATCGGGCGCGAGCCCTCCCCGCCCTGGCGTGCCGACCAGGTCGCCCTGCTCACCGGCTACCCGGGAGCCCCGCCCCCCGGCCGCCCGCTGCGCTGGGAGGACCTGCCCCCGCAGGCCCTCGACGGCGGCCACGTCTTCGAACCGCTGGCCGACGACCCCGCCGCCCCGCTGCGGCTCTTCCCCGGGCACGGCCTCATCCGCATCCACGACTGGGGCGACGGCCGGTGCTGCCTGCCGGCCGGCGCCACCTCCGTCACCCTGGTCGACCGGACCTCGTCCGGCCCGCTGCGCCTGGCCGCCGGGGACTTCCTGGTGCTGGAGGAGGTCCTCGGGCCCCGCACCGGCCGCCCGGGCGACGCCGACCCCGCCCACCGGCACGTCGTCCGGCTCACCTGGGTGCGGCGCGCGCACGACGAGGTGCTCGACACCCCGCTGCTGGAGGCCGGCTGGTCGGCGGCGGACGCCCTGCCGTTCCCGCTCTGCGTCTCCGCCCTCGGGCCCGCCCCGGACTGCCGCCCGCTCCGCGACGTCAGCGTCGCCCGCGGCAACGTGCTCCTGGTCGACCACGGCACCCGGACGGAGGAGCCGCTCGGCCCGGTGCCGGGCGCCACCGACCCGCCGCTCTGCGCGGGGGAGTGCCGCCCGGCCGAACAGCCGCCCGCCCCGGCGCGCTTCCGCCCCCGGCTCGGCCGGCCCGGCGTCACCTTCGCCGAACCGCTGCCCGGCCCGTCCGGCTGCGGCTGCCCGGCCACCGCGGCCGGGCTGATGCACCGTGACCCGCGCCGCGCGGCGGCCGCCGTCCGGCTCACCGAGGCCGTCGGGCAGGCCGGCTGGCAGCCGGTCCCGGACCTGCTCGCCGCCGGACCGGACGACCGGGTGTTCGCCGTCGAGACCGACGACGAACGGGTCTCCTGGCTGCGCTTCGGCGACGACCGTACCGGCCGACGGCCGCGGCCCGGCAGCTCCTTCACCGCCCGCTACCGGGTGGGCGGCGGACCGGCCGGCAACGTCGGGGCGGAGACGATCGTGCACCTCGCCCTGCGCCCCGGCGCCGGCGGGCAGGACATCGCCACCCGGCCCCGGAACCCGCTGCCGGCCGTCGGCGGCACCGCGCCCGAGACACCCGCCGAGGCCCGGGCGGCCGTTCCGGTTGCCTTCCGCGCCACCCGCGAACGGGCCGTCATCGCCGAGGACTACGCCGAGCTGGCCCGGCGGGCCGGCGGTGACCGCCTCCAGGGCGCCGCGGCCGAACTGGTCTGGACGGGCAGCTGGTACGAGGCCGATGTCGCGCTCGACCCGCGCGCCGGGGGCGGGCCGGCGGACTGCGGCTGCGGCTCGCCGACCGCCTGCGACGACCTGGCCTGCACCGAACAGGAGATCACCGACGCCCTGGAACGGGCCCGCCGGCTCGGTCACGAGCTGCGGGTCACCCTGGCCACCCCGGTGCCCGTCGAGCTCGAACTGACCGTCTGCGTCCAGCCCTTCCACGTCCGGGCGCAGGTCGCGCAGGCCCTTCGCGAGGAGTTCTCGGCCGACGTCCTGCCGGACGGCCGGCCCGCCTTCTTCCACCCCGACCGGTGGGGGTTCGGCGACGGCGTCCACGTCAGCCAGGTCCTGGCCACGGCCCAGGCGGTGCCCGGGGTCTCCTCCGCGGAGGTCACCCGGCTGGTCCGGCAGGGCGAGCCGGACCAGGGCGCACTCACCCGGGGCGTCCTCCCGGTCGGCCCGCACGAGGTCGTCGTCGTGGACAACACCCGGCCGCGCACCGGCCGGTTCACCGTCGTCGCGGGAGGCGGCCGATGAGCGGGCGGAGCACCGGGGTCCCCGCGGCCGGCGGCCGGCGGAGAGTCATGGGAATGCGCGCGTGGGCGAGCGCCCCCGTCGAGGGAAGCGAGCGAGTCATGGGAAGGCGCGCGTGGGCGAATGCCCCTGCCGAGGGAAGCGAGGCGGGCGCATGAGGGCCTGTACCTGTGGCTGCTGCGCCGGCGGCGCGGCACCGCTCCCGGCCGTGGCCAACCCGCCCGGGCAGGCCGCGCTGCGGCTGCGCGCTGGCACCCACGCCACCTTCCTGGCGGCCATGCTCGCCCGGCTCTCGGCCGCCGACCTGCCCGGCCTCGCCGGGCTCACCACCCGCGACCCGGCCGATCCGGCGATCGCGCTCTGCGACGCCTGCGCGGCCGTCTGCGACGTGCTGACCTTCTACCAGGAGCGCATCGGCAACGAGGGCTATCTGCGGACCGCCACCGAGCCCCGCTCGGTGCACGAGCTGACCGCACTGGTCGGTTACCGCGCCCGCCCCGGCGTCGCCGCCGGTACCCATCTCGCCTTCACCCTGGAGGCCGGCCACCGCGAGGTGATCCCGGCCGGCACCAAGGCGCAGAGCCTGCCCGGCCCCGGCGAGCTGGCCCAGGCCTACGAGACCGGCGCGCCGCTGGCCGCGCTGGCGGAGGCCAACCGGCTGCCGGTCCGGATGACCCGGCCGCAGCCGGTCACCTTCGCCGACGTCCGTACGCTGCCCGACCTGTGGCTCGCCGGCACCGCCACCCGGCTGCGGCCGAACGACCTGCTGCTCATCCGGCTCGAAGGGGTGGGCCGGACCAGGCACTTCGTACGGCAGGTCCGCGGAGTCGAGGAGGAGGCCGAGCACGGGCGGACGAGAGTGCTTCTCGTCGGGGGGCGGCCGCCGGAACCCCTGCCGTGGCAGCAGGTGGACGGCCTGGACGAGCTGGTCGACCTGCTCACCTCCCCGCCGGCGGAGCCCGCCCCCGACGTCCCCGCCCCCGGCGCCGCGGCGGCCGACTCCCGGCTCAGGCGCGAGGAGCTGCTCCACCCCGGGCTGTCCGGGCTGCTCCACACCGCCTGGGCGGGAGCCACCGTCACCGGGCGGCCGAACGTGCAGGTCCATGCCCTGCGCGTCGCCGCGCCGCTGTTCGGCCACAACGCCGCCCGCAAACCCGCGTACGACGAGCGCGGCAGGCCGCTGCCGATGGAGCAGTGGCCCGACTGGGAGGTCGCGGAGGAGGAGACGGCCATCTACCTGGACAACCCGTACCAGTCGGTCCTCGGGGGCACCGTCGCGGTGGTCGCCGTCGCGGCGGCCCCCTCCCGGGGAGACGACGAGTCGACGGGGAACCGAGGGGAGCTGCGGGCCGGGCCCCAGACCTTCCACATCGTCGGCACCGATCCCGAGGACCCGCTCACCGCGGTAACGGTCTCCCGGTCGGCGTACGGGCTCTCGACGCGGACCACCAGGATCGGCCTCACCCGGTGCGCGGTCTGGGAGGTGCCGGGGAGCATGGACGAGCTGCGCCGGATCACCGTCCACGCCGCCCCCGAGCCGCTGCCGCTCGCCGAACTCCCCGTCACCGACCCGGTGCAGGGCGCCGTCCTCGAACTCGACGGCGTCCTCGACGGCGTGGAGTCCGGACGGCTCCTCGTCGTCTCCGGCGAGCGCGCCGACCTCCCCGGCGTCACCGGGGTCACCGCCGCCGAACTCGCCAAGGTCGCCGAAGTCCGCCAGGGCACGGTCACCCGGTCCGACCCGACCCTGAAGCCCGGCGCGCAGGGGCCCGTCACCCCGAGCTTCGCCGCTCCGACACCCGGCGAACCCAACCACAGCTTCCTGCTCCTCGAAGCCCCGCTGGCCCACCGCTACCGGCGCGCGACCGTCACCGTGTACGGCAACGTCGTCCACGCCACCCACGGCGAGACGAAGGTCGACGTCCTCGGCAGCGGCGACGCCTCCGTCGCGCACCAGACCTTCTCCCTGCGCAGCGCACCGCTGACCTACGTCTCGGCGCCCACCCCCACCGGCGTCGAGAGCACCCTCGACGTCACCGTGGACGCCGTCCGCTGGCCCGAACGCCCGTGGTTCGCCGGCCTGGGACCGGACGACCGCGGCTACGTCACCACCACCGACGAGCACGGAACCACCTCGGTCACCTTCCCCGACGGCACGTCGGGGCACCGGCCCGCCACCGGCAGCGAGAACATCAGGGCCCGCTACCGGACCGGGATCGGCACGGCGGGCAACACCGCCGCCGGCCGGATCACCCTGCTCGCCGCCAAACCGCTGGCCGTCCGCGAGGTCGTCAACCCGCTGCCCGCCACCGGCGGCACCGACCCCGAGCGCCCCGACCAGGCCAGGGCCGGCGCGCCGTTGCCGCTGAAGACCCTGGACCGGCTGGTCTCGCTGACCGACTACGCCGACTTCGCCCGCGCCTTCGCCGGGGTCGGCAAGGCCACCGCGGACCGGCTCTCGGACGGCCGCGGAGGCATCGTCGTGGTCACCGTCGCGGGCGCGGACGGAGCCCTGCTGCTGCCCGACTCCGACGTCGTCCGGAACCTGCGCGTCGCACTGCGCCGCTTCGGCGATCCGGCCGTCCGGATCCGGGTGCTGCCGGCCGAGCGGCTGGTCCTCTCCGTCGGCGCGGAGGTCCGGCTGCTCCCCGACCGGCAGTGGGAGGCGGTGGCACCGGTGCTCAGGGCCGTCCTGCTGGACGCCTTCGGGCCGGTCCGCCGTGACCTGGCCCGGAGCGTGCCGGGCTCCGAGGTGGTGGCGCTCCTGCAGTCCGTGCCCGGCGTGCACTCCGTGCGCGGCCTCGCGTTGGCGTGCGTCCCGCCGGGCGCGCAGCCCCCGCCCGGGCAGCACCCGGGCCCGTGGCTGCCCGCGCTCGGCGCCCGCCGCACCGAGGACGGCATCGCTCCTGCCCAGCAGCTCTGCGCCGCAGCGGAGTTGCCTGAAGCCATCGACCTCAGGGAGGGCGTCGCATGACGCAGCCCGACCGGCTCTTCGACCTGCTCCCGCTGGTCCACCGGACGCGCGACGCCGAAGCCGGGCACCCCCTGCGCGACCTGCTGCGGGTGATCACCGAGCAGCTCCAGGTGGTCGAGGACGACCTCGCCCGCAGCTACGACAACTGGTTCGTGGAGACCGCCGAGGACTGGGTGGTGCCGTACCTCGCCGACCTGGTCGGCTGGTCGCCCGTGCCCGACGCCGGCTGGACGGCCGCCGGGACGGCCGGCCGCGACCTGGCCCGCCGCTCGGCGCTGGCGCCCCGGCAGGACGTCGCCAACACGCTGCGCCATCGCCGCCGCAAGGGCACCAGGGCCCTGCTCGAAGACCTCGCCCGGGACGTCGCCGGCCTCCCCGGCCACGCCGTCGAGGGCTTCCGGCTGCTCGCCCGGCATCAGCAGCTGAACCACCTCCGGCCGGGCCGGGCCGGCACCACCGACCTGCGGGACGGTGCGCTGCTCGCCCGGCTCGCCGGGCCGTTCGACGGCGCGGCGCACACCGTCGACGTCCGCCGGGCCGGCTCGCACCGGACGAGCGGCCTGCACAACATCCCGGACGTCGGCCTCTTCGTCTGGCGGCTGCACGCCCACCCGGTCACCCGCACCCAGGCCGGGCAGGTCGAACGGGTCGGGCGGTGGGCCTACACCTTCGACCCCATGGGCTTCGACGTCCAGTTGTTCGGCCGGGGCGCGGACGGCGACCGCGGGCTCCACCCCCTGGAGCCTGCCGACGTGCCCGCGCCGATCGGCCGTCGCGCCTTCGGCGAGCCCGGGGCCGCCGCCCCGCCGTACCAGGGCCCCGCGCCGTACCAGGGCCCCGCGCCGCACCCGGGCTCCCCGCTGTACTACGGCGAAGGGCGCTCCCTGGTGATCCACGCGCCCGGCTGGCCCGCGCGCGGGCAGGGCGCCCCCGTCCCCGGCGAGCGGGTGGTCCCGGCCGACCTGAGCGACTGGGAGTCCTACCGCCCGCTGCCCGGCACCGTCGCGGTGGACCCGGTGCTCGGGCGGATGCTGTTCCCGCGCCGCAACCCGCCGCAGCGGGTCCGGGTGAGCTACCACTACGGCTTCGGCGCCGACCTGGGCGGCGGCGAGTACCGGCGGCCGATGCCCGAGCCCCCGGAGGCCGACACCCACCGCTGCCTGGCGGACGACCTGACCGACCCCGACGCCCTGCGGCACGCCGTGCTGACCGGTCACGGGCCGGCCGCGGCGCTGATCCTGCGGCACTGGCCGGGCGGCGCACCGGGCGCCGGCGGCGGCACGACCGACCAACTGGTCCAGGCGATCGACGCGACGCTCCTGGACCCGGGCCTCTACGCGCTCGCCCGGCCCGGCCTGCCCGTCCCGGCGGGAACGCCGCTGCTGGTCGCCGGCCGGCAGTACCTGGAGACGCTCTGGCCGGACTGGATCAAGCCCGCCCGCTGGTACCGGGCGGTCCGCTCCGCCGCCGACTTCCGGCAGGCGCTGCACACCTGGGAGCAGGACCGGCCCCGCTACGCCGTCATCGAGATCACCGGCAGCGAGGTGCTCGGCGTCACCGCCGACATCACGCTGAGGCCCCGACAGACCCTGCTCGTCAGGGCCGCCGAGCGCACCCGCCCGGTGCTCTGGCTCGCCGACCGCCGGGCCGACCGGCCGGACGCGCTCGCCGTCGCGCTGTCCGGCGGCAGCCGGCTGATCCTGGACGGCCTGGTGATCGGCGGCCGCGCCGTCCACCTGTCCGGCGCCCCCGCGGACGGCGCCCCCGCGGACGGCGGCTCCGCCACGCGCGGCGGCTCCGAAACGCGCGGCGGGGCCGAGAACGACGGGAACGAGAACGGCCAGGCCGAGAACGACAGCACCGAGCATCACGAGAACGCGGACGGGAACCGTGGCGGCCCGGACGGCGCGGACCGGAACGTCCCCGGGTGCCACCCGCCGGCCCGCGTCGTCATCCGCCACTGCACCCTGGTGCCCGGCTGGGGCCCCCACCACAGCTGCGGCCCCGAGCGGCCGGCCCCGCCCTCGTTGGAGCTGGCCGCACTGCCCGGTGCCGAGGTGGAGATCAGCCACTCGATCCTCGGGCCGGTCCGGATCGAAGCCGCCGCGTCGGGCGGCGTGCCGCTGCGTCTGGCGGTGAGCGACAGCATCGTCGACGCCACCCATCCGTCCCTCGAAGCCATCGGCGGAGGAGGCCCCGGTGTCGCCCCGGCAGCCCTGGACATCGCGCGGGCGACCGTCCTGGGCTGCGTCCAGGTGCACGCGATCGGGCACGGCGAGAACACGGTCTTCCTCGGCGAGGTCACGGCCGCCCGGCGCTCGACCGGCTGCCTGCGGTTCTGCTGGGTGCCGACCGGCTCGCGCACGCCCCGCCGCTTCCACTGCCAGCCGGACACCGCCCTCGCGGCCCTCGGTGACGCGCCGCCCCCCGAGCCGGTCGCCGCCACCGAACGCAGGCTCCGCCCCCGGTTCACCTCCGTCCGTTACCCCTCCGCCGCGTACGCCCAGCTCGCCCCGGACTGCCCGGACGAGATCCGGACGGGTGCGGACGACGGCTCCGAACTCGGCGCCTTCCACGACCTCTTCCTTCCCCAGCGGCTGGCCGCCCTGCGGGCCCGGGTGGCCGAGTACACCCCGGCGGGCCTGGACGCCGGCGTCAGCACCGTGAACTGACCGTCCCAGATGAATAATTGACGGTCATTCATGAACAACTGACCGCCCCGAACGAACAGTTGAGGACCAGCATGCACGCCGACGTCGAGCGGTTCAGCTTCGATCAGCGCAAGCGTTTCCTGCGGGTGATCCAGCAGCAGGGCCGGGTGACCCTGCCGGCCGACGGCAACGAGCAGGTCGCCATCCTGCTGCACCACCTCCAGGCCCTCGCCGAGGACCTCATCGGCCCGCACGGCACGGCGGCCCCGGACGGCGGCGGGCCCGGGCCGGGCTTCAGGATCGAGCCGCCCCCGGCCGGGGAGGAGGCCGGGCTCTTCCGGATCGGCCGGGGCCGCTACTGGGTGCACGGCCGGGCGTGCGAGAACGACACCGACGGCCTGCTCTACACCCGCCAGCCCGACCTCCCCGCTCCGCCCACCCCGGCCAACGGCACCCAGCTGGCCTACCTCGACGTCTGGGAGCGGCACCTCTCCGCCGCCGAGGACGACACCATCCGCGAGGTCGCGCTCGGCGGCCCGGACACCTGCACCCGCACCCGCCTGGTCTGGCAGGTCCGGCTGACCGGCACCGCCCCGCCCGGCCGCACCCTCACCGGGGCCGACATCCGGGCCCACTGGGACGCCTGGGAGGAGTTCCTCCAGCCCGCCGACCGCGGACTGCTCGCGGCCCGGGCCCGGCGCGGCAGCGCTCCGCCGGAGCCCTGCGTCGCCGACCCGGCGGCCGGCTACCTCGGCCCCGAGAACCAGCTCTACCGCGTCCAGATCCACCGCGGCTCCGACCAGCCGGGCGGGCCCACCTTCACCTGGTCCCGGGACAACGGCTCGGTCGTCCACCCCCTGCTCCGGCTCAACGGGACGGCGGCCGTCCTGCGCGACCCGCCCAGGGACCGGCGCACCGCGCTCCCGGTCGGGACCCTGGTCGAGGTCGTCGACGACCGGAGCACGCTGCTCGGCGAGCCGGGCACCCCGGCCCGGGTCAAGGACATCGACGACGAGGGCGACGACTACATCGTCATCCTGGACACCGATGCCGGGGTCATCGGCGCCGACCGCCACCCCCTGCTCCGCCGCTGGGACCACCCCGACGTCGACGGCGGGGGAGACCTGCCGCGCCGCGCCGCCGACGGCGCGCTGCTCCTGACCGCGCAGGACCCGACCGGCTGGTTCACCCTGGAAGACGGCATCCAGCTCCGCTTCCAACCGCCGGACCAGGCCGGCGTCCAGTACCGCACCGGCGACTACTGGACCTTCCCCGCCCGTACCGCCACCGGTGACATCACCTGGCCCGCAGCCCCCGACGGCGGCCCCGCCGACCTCCCCCCGCAGGGCATCGACCACGTCTACGCCCCGCTGGCCCTCCTGGCCCTCACCGCCGGCGAGCCCCCGGTCGTGACCGACCTGCGCACCGGTTTCCGTCCCGTCCGGGTGCCGTGAGCCGCATCGCGGCCCGCCGCCGTGACCGCGCGACCGGAAGGGCCCGCCGCCGTGACCGCGCGACCGGGAAGAGGCTGCCGCTCCCACCGGAAACCCGCCGCTCCCACCGGAAAGGAGAGTGAGATGCACGACCGGTCCCGCGACCGCGCGAAGCCCGCGCCGTCGTCCCCGGAGCCCGGCGGTGCCCGGGCCGGTCACGAGCACCCCGACGCCGACCGACTCCGGCAGCCCGTCGTACCGCCGGCCGGGCAGCGGGACCTCAGCCAGGTCCCGCTCCGGGGCCGCGCGCCCGCGGTGCCGGAGAAGGCCACGATGCCGGAGAAGGCCACCGCGCCGGAGGAGGCCGCCGAGCGGCAGGCCGACGCTGCGGCCGCCGTCGGCGGCGCGGCCCTCAGGGCCCCGGCCCCGGTGGAGCCGGGTGACCGGTCGCCCGTCCAGGACCTGGTGCCGCGCTCCGCCGGAGCGCCGCTCGATGCCAGGACGGGGCAGGAGATGAGCGCGCGCTTGGGGCACGATTTCAGCGGGGTGCGGGTGCACACCGACACGCAGGCGGCCGGCCTGGCCGCCGGTCAGCACGCCAAGGCCTACACGGTCGGGAACGACATCGTGTTCGGCGCCGGGCACTACGCCCCGCAGAACGAGGCCGGCCGGGGCCTGCTCGCCCACGAGCTCGGCCATGTGGTGCAGCAGTCGGCGGCCGGCACGGCCGCCGTCCAGTGCGATGACCTGGACAGCCCGGCGAAGGGCGCGCCCACGGCGACCGCCGATCCCGAGGCCGTGCTCGGGCAGCGGCTGACCAAGGACTTCCCCTCCGGCGTCGCGCTCGCGTTCTATGCCCCGATGCCGTCCCCCAAGGACCACGAGGAGGCCCGGAACGCCGCTCGGAAGTGGGCCAAGCGGGAGCACGCCCTGGCCCTCACGGGCAAGAAGGCCACCGCGGCGAACATCGTGTTCGGCGAGGCGATGTCGGATGCGGACCACCCGCTGACCGCCACGGTCCGGGCGCTCGGCGCCCTGCTGCCCGCCGCCGTGGCGAAGGCCCCGACACCCGAGGGGCCGGTGCCACCGGGAATCGGCCCGAACACCGTGCGGACCCTCGCGGTGTTCGCCCACGGGACGAGCAACTGGTGCGGCCTGGGCTCGATCAGCAGTTCCACCGCGGCGTCGATCATCAAGCAGATCGCCCCCGCGCTGGCACCGGACGTCACCGTTGTCCTGTACTCCTGCAACGCGGGCCGCGAACCCGACGCGAGCGAGGCGTGGGTGAAAGGGACGATGGAGCCCGGCGGTAAGCACTCGCTGGCGGCCGTCGTCCGTGATGCGCTCATTGCCGAGGGCAAGGGCGGTTCGGTGTGGGGTCACACGACGACCGGCCACGTCTCGGAGAACTTCGCCCTTCGCGAGTTCGACACGGTGTCCGGCAAGGGCAGTGAGGGGGCCTCGTTCGTCGCCCGGTACGTCTTCTCGGCCGCGGACAGGCTCACCGGCGCCGGCCAACTGCTCGACGGGGCGTCGGCCGAGGGGTACGAGGCCGGACCGGCCGGGGCCGTCCGCGCCGCCCGGGCCGTGGAGGGCGAGATGTACGCCTGCTATGCGGAGGCGAACCGTGAACTGGACTTCGAAGGTGGCAAGTTGGCGGAGTCCGCGCCGGTTCACCCGGTCGAGGTCGGCAGACGGATCCACGACTACTGGCTGACGACCTACTGGCCCCGCCGGAAGAGCGAAGCCATCGCCGCCTTCGTCAAGGGCCTTGCCGCGTCCGGACTGGCGAAGAAGGCCACGTCACGGCCACCGGCTCCCTGAGCGGAGAGGAGCGGAGCGGTCGCCGGCAGGGCGGCGCGGTGGCAGCCGTCGCAACGTGGGGAAACAGAGCCGAAAGCGAGTGGGGCCGTGGTCGAACCGCACATGGGCAGGGTCGGGCCGGTCCCGAGGACGGCGCCGTCGCGGCATTCGCGCCAGGCGTCGTCCGAGGCGCCGCCGATCGTCCACGACGTGCTCCGCTCGCCGGGGCAGCCGCTCGACGCCGGTGCGCGGAGCACGATGGAGAGCAGGTTCGGGCACGATTTCAGCGGGATCCGGGTGCACACCGACGGCCGGGCCGCCCGGTCGGCGGCGGCGGTGGGGGCCCGGGCCTACACCAACGGGCCCGACCTGGTCTTCGGCGAGGGCGCGTACGCGCCGCACAGCCGCCGGGGGCTCGGGCTGATCGCGCACGAGCTGGTGCACTCGCTCCAGCAGTCCGGCTCCCCGCCCCGGACCGGCGCACTCTCGCTCGGCCGTGTCGGCGACGCCCACGAGGCCGAGGCCGACCGGTGGTCCCACGGAGCGCACGAGCCCGCCCGCGCGCCCGGCGGTGGGCGCGTCCGGCAGGAGCAGGACAGCAGCAGGGTCGTCCGGCGCAGCGTCGGGGACTGGCTGGGCAGCCACGACCCGCGCCCGTTCCTGCGGGACGCGAAGGCCTCGATCGACGAGTCCCCCCAGCACGTCATGGAGTTCTTCGAGAACGAGGTCTGGGAGGCCATCAAGGCGCACTGGGTCCGGATCTCGCTGATCACCGGTGCGTTCATCGCGGCCGAGGCCGTGATCGCCGCGGCGGAGGCGGCGCCGACCGGGATTACCCAGGTGGTCGGGGCGATTCTCCAGGTGATCACGCTCGCCGTGCTGGGGTACTTCGCCGCCGTCGAGGTGAAGGACGCCGTGGTGGAGGCGGTGCACTGGTGGTCGCTGTGCCGTGCCGCGCACGGTGACAGGGCGCGCGTCACGGAGGCGTCCCGGTCCTTCGTCAGGCTGGTCTGGCACATCGTCATGGCGGTCCTCGCGGTGGCCGGCGTCCGGGCGAAGATCCGCGGGGCCGGGGCCGCGATCCGCGGAGCCGGTGCGGGAGCCGGCACGGCGGCGGGGGGAGCCGGTGCGGCCGGAGCCGAGGCGGGGGCGGCGGGCGCGGGCGCGACGGGCGGCGAGGTCGTCGACATCGCCTCGCACCCGGGATTCCGGCCCAAGGCGCAGGCGCCGGCGGGCGGAGGTACCGGCGGTACCGGCGGGCCGGTGGCATCCGGCTTCGACGGGAACGCGGCGGTCTCCGTCGCCCCGGCCGAACCGGTGCCGGTCCTGGAACCGCCCCTACCCGCCCCGGCGCCCGCACCTGCCCCGGGGCCGGCGGCGGTCAGGACCCCGTCGCCGGGCGCGGCCCCGTCGCCGGTCGGGGAGGGGGCCAGGGCCGGAGCACTGGCCGCGAGCCCGGCGGCGGACAACGGCGAGAAGAAGGACCCGTCGGTCGTCTACCGCAGCATGATCGAGCAGGGCGGGGCTCCCAAGGCCGAGCCCACCGCCCGTGGACTCGGGGTCCGTGTGGGGGGATCGAACCCCGATGTGACGGTGGTCGCCGGGCTTGCCCAGCCCGGCGGCGGCATGTCGGTGGCCCCGGACACGCCGCTGAACCTCCTGCCGCACCGCCGGCCGCCGGAATGGGGCAAGGACGGCACCGGCAAGGACCCGGTCTGGGCCATCAGCCCCGCCGTCTTCGCCGGGGTGCTGCAATACGTCCGGGACAAGAAGACGCACGGCTATGTCGGCCCCCGCACCCCCATGCCGGTGGACGAGTTGCAGGCGGCGCTCGCCCTGAGCAGGCCGCTCTGGGTGAAGGCCACGCCGCCGGAGCGGAAGGAGGGCCCCTGAGATGGCGTGGATCTTCAGCCTGAGCGCCGAGTGCGGGCCGTCCGAGGCGGACGCGCTGGCGGTGGCCGGGCACTTCGCCGCCCGGCCGGACGTGGGGCCGGACGCCGGGTGGGAGACCGACGTGCTCCGCGACGACCGGGGCAACTGGTGGGCGTGGGCCGTTCCCGGCGGGCTGAGCCGGACGGGCATCGGCTCCGACGAGGACGCCCGGGCGATGACCGACGCCGGCCACCGGCTGTACGCGTGCCTGCGCTCGGCGCCCGCCCGGTACCGGTACGCCCTGGCCGGGGTCGAGGTCGACCTGTTCCGGTTCTTCGACGAGCTGACGGAGGAGAAGGACCTCGGCGTCTTCCCGGGGCTGGTGCTGGCCGACGGCGTCTGGGAGCTGGCCGGCCGGCCACCGGGGTTCACCGCCTTCGCACCGGGTTACCGCTGGCTCCCGTACGCGGGGGAGATCCACCGCGCGTAGGCGTCCCCGCACCCGCCGCGGCCTTGGCGTCGCACCCGGGGCGACTACCCGATGTCGACCACCCGTGCCCACGCGGGCGGCGCGTCCGGCACATGGTCGGGATCGTGCTCGTTCCACGACCGGGCCGCCCGCCGCCGCGGGAACAGGCCCACCACCGTCCGGCACGACGGCCGGCTGCTCGGCCAGGGTGTCTGACCGTCGGTCAGGACCACGACGACGTCCGGCCGGGGCCGGGACCGCAGCGCCCTGGCGAAGCCGGTGCGCAGATCCGTGCCGCCGCCGCCGACCAGCGGGATCCCCTCGGCGCGGCACAGCGGGTGCACGATCCGGGCCGACGCGTCGCACGGCAGCACGGTGACCAGGTCGCGGCGGCCGCCCACGGCACGGGAGATCGCGGCGACCTCGAGCAGTGCGCTGCCCAGTTCGGTGTCGCTGACCGACCCGGAGGTGTCGATGATCACGGCGACCCGGGGCGGCCTGCGCCGCAGGCTCGGCAGTACGGCGCCGGGTACCCCGGCCGAGCGCCGCGACGGCCGGCCGTAGCTGTAGTCCTCGCCCGCCCCGGGCCCCGAGGCCGCCGAGCGGACCGCCGCGCCGAGCAGGTCCCGCCACGGCTGCGGCGGGTGGAACGCCTCCTCCGCCCACCGCTGCCAGCCCGCCGACGCACTCCCCGGGCGGCCGGTGATGCCCTGCGTCACCCGGAACCGGACGGCGTCCCGCTCCTGCGCGCTGAGGCCGTGCGCGCCGTCCGCTCCCTGGTCCCACTCCCGGTCCAGCCCGTCGGCGCCGCTGCCGCAGTCCAGCCAGGCCAGGCCCTCCGTGTGAGGCCCGAGCCGGAACTGACGCAGGTAGTCCTCCATCAGCTCCCCCTCGGGCAGCCCCAAGGAGTCCGGCCGGACGGCACCCTCGGGCCGGACCAGCCCGTCGCCGAACACGTCGTCGTTGATCTCGCAGTCCGCGGCGATGTTCATCCGCAGCCGTTCCCCCGGGCCGGTCAGCCCGCGCTCCCGCGCGACCCGGTCGCTGCGCCCGTGGTGGTCGCGGAGCAGGTGCGACACCTCGTGCACCCAGACCCCGGCCAGCTCCTCCACCGGCGTCCGGGCGACGAACGCCGGTGAGACGTAGCACCGCCAGTGCCGGTCGACGGCCATCGTCGGTACCAGCCGTGACTCCACGGTGTGCAGGGCGAACAGCGCCGTCGCCAGGTAGGGCCGGGCCCGGGCGGCGTGCAGCCGGGCGGCGAACAGCTTGTCGAGGTCCAGCGCCGCCGGTGCGTCGGAGCTGTCCGGGGTGTCGGAACTGTCCGGGGTGTCCGGCGCGTCCGGGGTGTTCAGCGCCGCCCGTGCGTCCCGGCTCATCGGCCGGCCTTCGCGGCGACCCGGGCCGCCGCCTGGTCCGCGCGCCGCGACAGCGTCACGGCGCCGGCGAGCCGCTCGATCGCTGCCGGAACGTCCCAGTCCTCCTGGCGGAGCGAGGCGAGCGTGGTCGCCGGGACGACCACCAGGTCCGGGGCCCCGGTCTCCAGCGCCCGGACCAGGAGCGCCCAGGCCGCGTCCCAGCGGGACTTCTCCGGGCGCGCCCGGACCGCCGCCACCACACCGTCGAGCACGGCCTGCCGCAGATCCCCCCGCTCGGGCAGGGCGGCACCCGCCGGGTCGGCGAGGAGCAGCTCGGGGTCGGGCAGGTCCATCCGGTCCAGGCTCGCCAGCAGCTCCAGCCCCGGACCGTCCCCCACGGTGCCGCGGACAAGCTGGGAGAGGACCTCCCGGGAGGAGCCGGCCGCGGTCGCGAAGGCGATCAAGCACAGTGCCATCTCCCAGCTCCGCGGCGACGGCCACGGGCCGCCCCGGCGGGTCTCGCTGCTGGGCAGCCGGTGCACGAGTGCGGGGCGGGCGGCCAGGAGTCCGCACACCGCACGGCGGGCGAAGGCCACGGCCTCCGGCAGCCGCTCGGGGTCGAGCCGGGGCAGGGTGGCCCGGGGCCAGGTCCCGCCGAGGCCGCGGACCACGACCTCGTGGTCGTGGGCCCACTGGAGATGGACGAACCGGTTGGCCAGCGGCGGGCTCAGCTCCCAGCCGTCGGCCGCCGAGGAGCGCGGGTTGGCGGCGGCCACGATCCGGACCTCCGGCGGCAGCCGGAGCGCGCCGATCCGACGCTCCAGCACCAGGCGGAGCAGCGCCGCCTGCACGGCCGGTGGCGCCGTGGACAGCTCGTCCAGGAACAGCAGCCCCCGGCCGGCCCGGACCAGCCGGACCGCCCAGTCCGGCGGGGCCATCGGGACGCCCTGCTCCGCGGGATCGTCCCCGACGATGGGCAGCCCCGAGAAGTCGGACGGCTCGTGCACGCTGGCGATCACCGTGGTCAGCGGGAGGTCGAGGGCGTCGGCGAGCTGCGTCAGGGCCGCGGTCTTGCCGATGCCCGGCTCACCCCAGAGGAGTACCGGCAGGTCGGCGGCCACGGCCAGCGTCAGCGCCTCCAGCTGGGTGTCGGGGCGCGGCTCGGTGGTGGTCTCGCGCAGCAGGGTCAGCAGCTCGCCGGCCACGTCGAGCCGGGAGGGGTGGGCGGCCGGGGCCGTCAGGGTGTGCGTGGGCATGTCTCGATCACCTGTGGGTTCGTGTGGGAGGACGGTTCGGTCCGGGGCACGGGCCCCGGGGGCAGCTGTGGGCCCGGGGGTCAGCCGTGGGCCCCGGGGTCAGCCGTGGGCGCCGGGGCGCGGGTGCGCGCGGTGGCCGCGGGGCTGGCGGGGTGGGCGGGGCCGACCGTCGGCCAGGCCCGCCCGGAACAGTCCGTAGGCGATCCGCCGCTGGGCGGCCGCCTCCAGTTCGTCCCGCAGCGGGCCGCTGCGCAGCACCGCGTCGGGGCCCAACAGGCCTTCGACGACGGCCAGCGCACCGGCGGTGTCGCCGTGGTCGAGGCGTTCGCGGACGCCGGTGAGGCAGTCCGGCCGGCGGTGCGCCTCGTCGATGGCCCGGAGGCAGGGCAGCGGGGTGCCCGTCAGGGCGACCAGCAGCTCCTCCCGGCGGATCTCGGCCGGGTCGTGGTCCAGCGCGGACAGCACCCCGTCGACCAGGCCGATCCGGTGCCGGGCTCCCCGGCACTCCACGATGCGCGGTTGCCCCGGCCGGTCCGCGCTCCGGGGCGGGCCGGCCGGCAGGTGACCCGGCACCAGCGCCGAGGCGACCAGCGGGTGCAGCCGGCCGGGCTCGATCAGCCCGGCGCGGAGCAGCTCCAGGTCGGGAAGCGCCCAGGTCGCCGCGTCGGGCAGGACGGGGAGGGCGGGGAGGGCGGCGGCGCCACGGTCGGTGGGGGCGGGCGAGATGTCGAGGCGGACCCCGTCCGCGCCCAGGTTCAGGAGCAGCCGGTGCCGGCCCCCGAGCCGCACGGTGACGGCGCCGGCCGCTCGGCCTTCGGCTCGGAGCAGCAGCCACGCCTCGGCCGCCCACCGGTCGACGGCGCAGCGGTGTCCGGGCGGCAGTGTCCCCGGGCCGGTCCCCGGCGGGCTCTCGGCGGGTGGCCGGTCGGCCCCGGAGCGGACCCGCAGCTCGCCGGCCCTGCGTGCGTCCCACAGATGCCGGTGCAGGTCGAGCCGGAACCGCCGGTCGGGGTGGGGGTGCGGGTGGCGGTGGTCGCCGGCCCCGCCGTGGGAGCCGTCCCACAGGGCGAGGCTGATCCGCTGGCCGGCATCCGCCCAGGCGGGCGGAGTCCGTGCGACCAGGTGCACCGGGCCCGCGCCGTCCCGCCCGGCGTCCCGCCTGTCGTCCTGCCCGCCGGCCTCGTACCGGGCCAGGGCGATGGTCAGGCCGGGGCGCAGCAGCCCGTCGGGAGCGATCCTCGGCAGGTGCCAGCGCAACAGGTCAGGGGCCAAGTGGCGTAGATCGGCCCGGACTTGGGCCATGAGGTGTCGTCCGTGGGTGCGTGCCACGGACCGTAGGTCGAGATCGACGTCGACACCTGCGGCGGCGCAGGCCCCCGCCCAGTCCCCGGCACGACGCCGGCCGGTGGCCGTCTCGATCATGGAGGGCGGCACGGCGTACTCACGCACGCGCAGCCAGAAGGAAAGGCGCCGGAAGGAGCGGCGCGGGTCCTCGTTCGCGATCCGAGTGAGCATCAGCACTCACCTTGCGCGGACGAGTCCCCCAATCTGCAAAGGGAGTTGTTCATCATCGCGGTGAGCCTAGCGTCTCCCGGGAAGATCGGCCAGGTACTTTCGCCGGAGGCACTGCCTCGCAGGTGTCAGCCGTGAACCTGACGGAACGTCATGTCAGGTACTCCGGCCCGCCATCGGGCTGCCCAGCACGGCATGACGATGGCCTGCGCGACGCCCGCCCGGAGGCGTCCGGAGCGGCGGCCTCAAGGTCGGCGACGCTGCCCGACATGATCGTCCGCACGTGCGCGGTGATGTGCTCGGCGGGCCAGTCCCACCAGGCCACCGCCAGCAGCCGGGCGACGTCCTGCTCGCTGTAGCGGGTGCGGAGGAGACGGGCGGGGTTGCCCCCGACGATCCCGTAGTCGGGCACGTCCGCGGTGACCACGGCGCCGGAGCCGATGATCGCGCCGTGTCCGATCCGCACCCCGGGCATCACCGTCGCGCCGTAGCCGAACCAGACGTCGTTGCCGGCGACGGTGTCCCCCCGGCTCGGCAGGCCGGTGAGCAGGTCGAAGTGCTCGGCCCACGAGCCGCCCATGGTGGGGAAGGGGAAGGTCGACGGGCCGTCCATCCGGTGGTTGGCGCCGTTCATGAGGAACCGCACCCCGGTGCCCAGCGCGCAGAACCTGCCGATGACCAGCTTCTCCGGCCCGTAGTGGTAGAGCACGTTGCGCGTCTCGAAGGTGGTCGGGTCGTCCGGGTCGTCGTAGTACGAGTACTCCCCGACCTCGATCAGCGGGGACTTCACCAGCGGTCTGAGCAGTACCACCCGCGGCTGCGCGGGCATCGGATGGAGCACCGTCGGGTCGGCGGGCACAGGCACGGGGGCGACTCCTTCGAGCACGGGCGGGTATCGGCTCCCATGATCGCCGCACCGCCCCGGCCGGGACACCGGTTTACCCACGGCCCGCGGGACCGCGTCCGGTGGCCACGCCTATGCGTCTGTGGGTGCACGAGCAGAGCCCCCGGGCGACGGCTTTCTACCGCCGCCGCGGCTTCGACTTCACCGGCCTCGACGAGCCCTACGAGCTGGCCCCGGGCAGCTGCCTGCTGGAGATGACCCTTCCGCTGCGCTGACGCCGCCCCAGGCAGTGGAGGCACCGGGGGCGCCGAGCCGCCGAGCGCCACATGCCGAGCACCACGCGCCTGCCCGGCCGCCTTCCTCAGCTCACCAGCTCGGGCGCGAAGTAGTCGCGCAGTCGGGCGATCTTCCCGTCACGGATGCGAAAGATCTGCACCAGCGAGACGGCCACGTCGTCCCCGTCCCCGTCGAAGACCGTGTCGATCTCGGCGATGAACACGTCGGGATCGGAGGTGGTGTGCAGCACGTATCCGGACTTCCCGAAGTTCGGTGAGCGGCCGCCCTTCACCGGTTGCTCGTAGTACGCCGCCATCGCGCTGCGGATCTCCTCGCGACCCACCAGCCTGCGGGGGAAGGCGGCGCCGGCCGGCATGAGCGGCGCCTCGAAGACGCCGTCCTCGGTGAAGCTCTCGGCGAACGCGTCGGCGTTCCGGGTGACGGTGCCGGCGTGGATGTAACTCTCGAAGATCTCCCGCGGTGTACGGGACACGGTGGCCTCCCTGGACTCGGACACGGGAGGCCACACAATCACAGCGACGCTCCCGGGAGAGCGGTTTTCGGGAACGACTGCCTCCCGCCGGACCAGCCGGCCTCCACGTGTCCGCCGCGCCTCCAGCCGACTGTGACCGTCAGTGCTACTGAATCAGTAGCAGTACGCAGCGTTGCCTCGGCCGCCGATGCGTTGGCCGGGACGGCCGCCACAGTCGATGAACCTGTTCGAGCCCCGCGGGCGAAGGCGCCTCACCCAGCGGGTGATGACCGCCGTGCACTTCACCAGGGCACGACGCCGGCGTCGTCGAAGAACTGGCCGGTCGGTCCGTCGTCGGGCAGGGTCGCGAGCTTGATGGCGATCGCCGCGCCCTGTTCGGGGGTGCGCACGCCACGGAAGCCGTTGAGGTTGGTGGCGACGTAGCCGGGGCAGCCGACGTTGATCAGGATGTTCGTACCACTCAACTCCCGGACGTACTGGAGGGTGACGGCGTTCAGGAACGTCTTCGAGGGGGCGTACGCCACAGCCACCGGACCCGACGTCAGCTCGGCAGCGGTTCCTGCCTGCCGGGTGAGGGAGCCGACGCTGCTGGACATGTTCACGATCCGCGGCGAGGCAGAACGGCGCAGCAGCGGCAGCATCGCGTTGGTGACGCGGATGACGCCGATCACGTTGGTCTCCACGACCGTCCGGATGGTCGCGGGATGGACCTGAGTGGGCTCCTGCGGCATGCCGCCGGCGATGGCGGCGTTGTTGACGAGCACGTCGAGGCGCCCGGCCTGCTCCTCGATCAGCCGTGCGGCGGCTGTCGCGCTCGCGTCGTCGGTCACGTCCAGCGGTACACCGAAGGCGTCCACGCCGGCCGCGCGCAGTTGCTCCACCGCGACCTTGCGGCGCTGCTCGTCGCGGGCCCCGACGCCGACGCGCCAGCCAAGGGCGCCCAGGCCCGCGGCGATCTCGTAGCCGATTCCCTTGTTCGCGCCGGTGACCAGCGCAATCGTCTGTTCGCTCATAGGGACCATGCTGCCGTCGGAGCCCAACGGGGGTCCAACACCGATCAGGTGGGCATCGATACCGTCCAGGTATTGATCCGGAGTAGCGTGATCGCATGGAAACCCGGGAACTGCGCTACTTCGTGGCCGTCGCTGAAGAGCTGCACTTCGCCCGCGCCGCGCAGCGGCTCGGGATCGCACAGCCGCCTTTGTCACGGGCGATCCAGAAGCTCGAACGCCGGCTCGGAACAGTGCTGCTGGATCGGACCAGCCGCACCGTCACGCTGACCGAGGCCGGCTCGGTGCTGTTGGTCGAGGGTCGGGCGGCCCTGGACGCGGTCGACGCCGCCGAGCGCCGGACGCGCCGCGCCGCCCTGTCCGCGACCGGCCGTCCCGGCCTCGTTCTGGTGACGAAAGCCAGCGCGTCCCGTGAACTGCTGGCGAAACTGCTCGACGCGTACGCCGCCGAACCCGGCGCAGTCCCCGTCGACGTAATCCTGTGCGGCCCGGCCGAGCAGGCACGACTCCTGCGCGAGGGCCGGGCCGACGTGGCGCTGCTGCACCGGCCGTTCGACTCGACGGCCGGGTTCCACACGGAGGAGCTCGGCACGGAGGGCCAGGTGGTGGTCCTGCCGGCCGGGCATCCGCTCACCGTCCGCGCCCAGGTGCACATGGCCGACATCACCGACCTGCCGGGCCTGCCTCTGCCACGCTGGCCCGACCCCGACGGCACCTACCCGCCCGGCCCCGGCCCGCTGGTCCGCGACCACGCACAGCTGCTGCAGCTCGTCGCGCTCGGCCGAGCCTGCGCGGTCTCACCGGAGTCGTGCCGAGCCCAACTGCACGGTGACCTCGCCGCCGTGCCCGTGCTGGACGCGCCAGCAGTCACCACCGTCATCGCCTGGCCCCCGCACAGCCGGTCCAGAGCCGTCGCCGACCTTGTCCGGACTGCGACACGTCTCCACTAGGGTCTGTCTGACAAATGATCACCCGGTCGGTTCGCGGAGCCAGAGGATCAGGGAAGCCAGGACCAGCCCAGCTCGGTAGCGGTCGGCGAGTTTGTCGAACCTGGTGGCGATCGCGCGGAACTGCTTGAGCCGGGCGAAGCATCGTTCGACCACGTTGCGGTCGCGGTAGATCGTCTTGTCGAAGGCCGGTGGCCGACCGCCGAGGGCTCCGCGCCGTCGGCGGTTGGCCGCCTGGTTGCGGCGCTCGGGGATCGTGGCGGCGACGCCCCGGCGCCGCAGCAGGTGGCGGATCGCCCTGCTGGAGTAGGCCTTGTCGCCGAGGACACGGTCCGGTGTGGTGCGGGGCCGGCCCGCGGCGACGCGCGGGACGCGGATGCCGTCGAGGACCTGGCCGAATACGGTGGCGTCGTTGACATTGCCGGGCATGAGCACGATCGACAGCGGCAGGCCCCGGCCGTCGACGGCGAGGTGGACCTTTGTGGTCAGCCCGCCCCGGGACCGGCCGAGGGCCTGGCGCGCCTGCGAGCGGCCCGGATCTTCCAGTTCGTCCCCGTCTGCGTCCCCTTTTTGCGGGCGCCAGCCGCATGCTGATGGGCCCGGTTGATCGTCGAGTCGACAGCGACGGTCCACTCCACCCGGCCCACCGCATCGTCACGAACCCGCACGTGGTCCAGCAGCTTCACCCACGTGCCGTCCGCCTCCCAGCGGGCGAACCGCTCGTAGACGGTCTGCCACGGCCCGTACCGCTCGGGGAGATCGCGCCACGGGGCCCGGGTCCGCAGCCGCCACAGCACGCCGTTGACCACCTGCCGGTGATCACGCCACGGACGGCCACGCCCGTCCACCTGCAGCAACAGGGGCTCAATCCGCTCCCACGCCACGTCCGTTAGCTCACCTCGACCTGTCACAAGATCAATTATTAGTGGGCGTGCCGGTACTGTCAGGCAGTTCGCTCCGCACCGTAGTAGCCCCAACTCAGCCGTCTGCGCATGGCGTCGGTGCCGTCTGCCCGGATATGTTCGATCAGCATCGACCTCTGCGGCTCAGGCAGCTGCCGGCCGTGTGCCTTGGTCCATTCGAGAGTGCAGAACAGTTCGGACGCCCCGTCGAGTTGGGCCGGGCTCACGAGGTGCGCAGCGAGCGCGGCGAGGACGAGGTCGGGAGATTCATCGTGGAGTTGGCGCAGTACGGCCATGTCGTACCACATTGAGCCACCGGTGGACTCCCTGGCGCGGACTCCCACCCACGCCAGCAGGGTGCGGATACGCTTGATCGGCTCGGGGTAGTGCTGCTGGACAAGAGCGGCAAGCCGGTCCTCGGCGTCGTCCAGCTGCCGTGACCAGGCTTCGTCGTCACGGCCCGGCGGTTGGGACACATCCGCGGCTATGCCTGCCAGCCCGGCCGGTGCGGCCTTGATCCAGCGCATCCGACGCTGCTCGGCTTCGGCCTCTTCCGCGTCCAGCATCTCCTGGACCTCTTGCGGTCCGGTCAGTCCTCGCTGTGCCAGCCATGCGGTGAGGGCCGGGCCGTCACGCAAGTCGGCGTCACAGTTACCGACCCCTCGCAGCCCGATCTGGTGGTGCAGCGTCCAACAGGCCGTCAGTTCACCGTCCGGTCCGTGAACCATGATTGTCGGCCAGCCGTTGCACCGGCAACTGTCACCGGTTCCACCGTCCACGATGGCCAAGTGCCGGGCCAGGTCGGCGATCTCGTCACCGGTCACCACGAGCCGCCCCAGATCGGTGGGGTCGACCTCGTCGGGAGATCCCTCGCTGATCACCACGCACGTGGCCCGGTTCAGTACGTCCTGCACCCGGGCTGCTGTTGGAACGTCCTCCGCCATCCTCACCATCTCTCTGTCGATCACGCCCCGGGAGGATGCCGGCGGCCCGTCCAGCGGCCGGATGATTAATTGTCAGACAGGCCCTAGTTCCAACATGCCTGGCCAGGTTCCACCTAGCGTGGCCCGGCTCAAGTCACTCAGTGTGGCGGGAGTGTGGAGCCGCCACCTATCGGTTCCAACCGCCACCTGTCGATTCCAGTCACACCGACCGCCGCGCCGCCAGGTGGGCGCCGGAGCTAAAAACAAGCAGGCATGATTGCTTTTTCTTCGCCCCGGTGCCACGCTGCTGCGCGACGGCAAGGTTGTGGCCACCGGTAGGGGAGGCGTGCCTGTGGGGTCGCGTGCGGTGTTGCGGGTCGGGAATGCGTCGGGCTTCTACGGGGACCGCTTCTCGGCGGTCCGGGAGATGCTGACGGGCGGGCCGCTGGATGTGCTGACCGGGGACTACCTGGCCGAGCTCACCATGCTGATCCTGGCCAGGGACCGGCTCAGGGATCCCGCCCTCGGCTATGCGAAGACCTTCCTCCGCCAGATGGAGGAGTGCCTCGGCCTGGCGCTGGAGCGCGGGGTGCGGATCGTCGTCAACGCGGGCGGGCTCAACCCGGCCCGGCTCGCCGAGGCGATAGGGGAGTTGGCGAAGCGGCAGGGCCTGGCGCCCGCCGTCGCACACGTCGAGGGCGACGACCTGTTGCCGCGCCGGGCCGAACTCGGCCTGCCAGAGGGGCTGCTGGCCGCCAACGCCTACCTCGGCGCCTTCGGGATCGCCGAGTGCCTCAGGGGTGGGGCGGACATCGTGGTCACCGGCCGGGTGACCGACGCGGCGCTGGTCGCGGGCCCGGCGATCGCCCACTTCGACTGGAGCGCGGGCGAGTTGGATGCGCTGGCCGGGGCCGTCGTGGCCGGGCACGTCCTGGAGTGCGGTGCGCAGGCGACCGGCGGCAACTACGCGTTCTTCGGCGAGCACGACGTCACCCGTCCGGGCTTCCCGGTCGCCGAGCTGCACGCCGACGGCTCCGGCGTCATCACCAAGCACCCGGGCACCGGCGGGGCTGTCACCACGGGCACCGTCACCGCCCAACTCCTGTACGAGACCGGCGGAGCGCGCTACCTCGGTCCGGATGTGACCGCCCGCCTGGACACCGTCCGGCTCACCCAGGAAGGGCCCGACCGGGTCCGGATCGACGGCGTGCGCGGGGAGGCGCCGCCGCCGACCCTCAAGGTCGGGCTGAACCGGCTCGGCGGCCACCGCAACGAGGTGGTCTTCGTCCTCACCGGGCTCGACATCGAGGCCAAGGCCGCCCTGGTGCAAAGGCAGTTGGACGAATCCCTGCCGCCGGACGCCCGCCCCGCCGAGCTGCGCTGGACGCTCGCCCGGACGGACCACCCCGACGCCGCCACGGAGGAGACCGCCTCGGCACTGCTGCGGCTCACCGTCCGGGACGGTGACCCGGTCAAGGTCGGACGCGAACTCGGCAAGGCCGCGGTCGAGTTGGGTCTGGCCGGTTACCCGGGCTTCCACCTCACCGCCCCGCCCGGACCGGGCGCGCCGTACGGGGTGTTCACCGCCGCCCACATCGATGCCACGGCGGTCGAGCACACCGCCGTACTGCCCGACGGCCGCCGGATCACCGTCCCGGCGGCGCCGGCGGGCAAGGGACCGGACGGCGAGCCGCCCGAGCCGGACCTCCCCGCCCCGCTCCCCGAGGGCCCGACCCGCCGCGCCCCGCTCGGCCTGGTGGCCGGCGCCCGCAGCGGCGACAAGGGCGGCGACGCCAACCTCGGCGTCTGGGCCCGCGACGACGCCGGCTGGCGCTGGCTCGCGCACACCCTCACCGTCCGAAAGCTCCGCCAACTCCTGCCCGAGACAGCGGACCTGCCCATCACCCGGCACCTGCTCCCCAACCTCCGCGCCGTCAACTTCACCCTCACCGGCCTGCTCGGCGAGGGCGTCGCCGCCCAGCACCGGTTCGACCCGCAGGCCAAGGCGCTGGGGGAGTGGCTGCGCTCCCGCCACCTCGACATCCCGGAGGCGCTGCTGTGACCGTCCTGCCCACCCGCCTCGACCCGGCCGGCGCCGACCACGCCGAGCACCGCGCGGCGATGCTCGCGAAACTGGAGAACCTCGCCGGGGAGCACGCCAAGGCACTGGCCGGCGGCGGCCCCAAGTACGTCGAACGGCACCGGGGCCGCGGCAAGCTGCTGCCGCGCGAGCGGATCGAGCTGCTGATCGACCAGGACTCGCCGTTCCTCGAACTCTCCCCGCTCGCCGCCTGGGGCAGCGACTACCCGGTCGGCGCGGCGCTGGTCACCGGTATCGGCGTGATCGAGGGCGTCGAGTGCGTGATCACCGCCAACGACCCCACCGTGCGTGGCGGCGCCAGCAACCCGTGGACGCTGCGCAAGGCCCTGCGCGCCAACGAGATCGCCCTCACCAACCGCCTCCCGCTGGTCAATCTGGTCGAGTCCGGCGGCGCCGACCTGCCCAGCCAGAAGGAGATCTTCATCCCCGGCGGCGCCCTCTTCCGCGACCTCACCCGGCTCTCCGCGGCCGGAATCCCCACCGTGGCGGTCGTGTTCGGCAACTCCACCGCCGGCGGCGCGTACGTGCCGGGGATGTCCGACCACACCGTGATGGTGAAGGAACGGGCGAAGGTCTTCCTGGGCGGCCCGCCGCTGGTGAAGATGGCCACCGGCGAGGAGTCCGACGACGAGTCGCTCGGTGGCGCCGGGATGCACGCCCGCACCTCCGGCCTGGCCGACCACTTCGCCGTGGACGAGCCGGACGCGCTGCGCCTGGCCCGGCGGATCGTCGCCCGGCTCGACCACCGCAAGCCGGGCCCCGGTCCGGACGCGGCCGCCGAGCCGCCGAAGTACGACGAGGAGGAGCTGCTCGGCATCGTCCCCGGGGACCTCAAGGTGCCGTTCGACCCGCGCGAGGTGATCGCCCGGATCGTCGACGGCTCGGACTTCGACGAGTTCAAGCCGCTCTACGGCACCAGCCTGGCCACCGGCTGGGCGAGCCTGCACGGGTACCCGGTCGGCATCCTCGCCAACGCGCAGGGCGTGCTGTTCAGCCAGGAGTCCCAGAAGGCCGCCCAGTTCATCCAGTTGGCCAACCAGCGGGACGTCCCGCTGCTGTTCCTGCACAACACCACCGGCTACATGGTCGGCAAGGACTACGAGCAGGGCGGCATCATCAAGCACGGCGCGATGATGATCAACGCCGTCGCCAACTCCCGGGTGCCGCACATCTCGGTCCTGATGGGCGCCTCCTACGGGGCCGGCCACTACGGCATGTGCGGGCGGGCGTACGAGCCGCGGTTCCTGTTCGCCTGGCCGAGCGCCAAGTCGGCGGTGATGGGACCGCAGCAACTGGCCGGCGTGCTCTCGATCGTGGCCCGGCAGTCCGCCGCGGCCAAGGGGCAGCCCTACGACGAGGACGCGGACGCCGCGATCAGGGCGATGGTCGAGCAGCAGATCGAGGCGGAGTCGCTGCCGGTCTTCCTCTCCGGCCGGCTCTACGACGACGGGGTGATCGACCCGCGCGACACCCGGACGGTGCTCGGCCTCTGCCTCTCCGCGATCCACAACGCGCCGGTCGAGGGCGCGCGCGGCTACGGCGTCTTCCGGATGTGAGGGGTTCCCCAATGCTGATCACCAACCTGCTGGTCGCCAACCGCGGCGAGATCGCCCGCCGGGTCTTCCGCACCTGCCGGAGCCTGGGCATCGCCACCACCGCCGTCCACTCCGACCCGGACGCCGACGCCCCGCACGTGCGCGAGGCCGACGCCGCCGTCCGGCTGCCCGGCGCGGCGCCCGCCGACACCTACCTGCGCGGCGACCTGGTCGTCCGGGCCGCGCTGGCCGCCGGGGCGGACGCCGTGCACCCCGGCTACGGATTCCTCTCCGAGAGCGCCGAGTTCGCCCGGGCCGTCCAGGATGCCGGCCTCGTCTGGGTCGGCCCGCCCCCGGCGGCCATCGCCGCGATGGGCTCCAAGACCGCCGCCAAACGCCTGATGGCCGCCGCGGGCGTCCCCGTGCTGGACGCCGTCACCGACCCCGTCGCCGCCGACCTGCCGCTGCTGGTCAAGGCGGCCGCCGGCGGCGGCGGGCGCGGCATGCGGGTGGTCCGCCGGCTGGACGAGCTGGCCGGACAGCTCGCCGCCGCCCGCGCCGAGGCGGCGAAGAACTTCGGCTCCGACGAGGTGTTCTGCGAACGCTTCCTGCCCGCCGGCCGGCACGTCGAGGTCCAACTGCTGGCCGACGCCCACGGCACCGTCTGGGCGGTCGGCGACCGGGACTGCTCGCTGCAACGGCGGCACCAGAAGGTCATCGAGGAGGCACCGGCGCCCGGCCTCTCCGCGCGGCAGCGCGAAGAGCTGCACGCCGCCGCGGTCACGGCCGCGCGGGCGATCGGGTATGTCGGCGCGGGGACGGCGGAGTTCCTGCTGGGGGAGGACGGCCGGTTCTGGTTCCTGGAGATGAACACCCGCCTCCAGGTCGAGCACCCGGTGACCGAGGCCGTCACCGGACTCGACCTGGTCGCCCTCCAACTCGCCGTCGCCGAGGGCGAGAAGCTGACCGGGCCGGCGCCGGAGCCGGCCGGCTGCGCGATCGAGGCCCGGCTCTACGCCGAGGACCCGGGCAACGACTGGCGGCCCGCGACGGGTACCCTCCGCCACCTCGAACTCTCTTCGCCGCACACCGAGTTCACCGGCCATGGGCGGACGGGCCTGCGGCTCGACTCCGGTGTCGGCAGCGGTGTCGGCAGTGGCGGCGAGATCACCGTGCACTACGACGCGATGCTGGCGAAGGTGATCGCCTGGGCGCCGACCCGGCCGGCCGCCGCCCGGCTGCTGGCCGACGCGCTCGCCCGGGCCCGCATCCACGGGCCCGCCACCAACCGGGAGCTGCTGGTCCGGTCGCTGCGGCACCCGGACTTCCTGGCCGGACGCCTGCACACCGCCTTCCTGGCGGAGCACGCGGCAGAACTCACCGCCGAGGGCGGCGAGGACACCGCCCTCGCCGCCCTCGCCGCGGCCCTCGCCGACGCGGCGGCCCGCCGCACCCCGCTACCGTCCGGCTGGCGCAACCTGCCCTCCCAGCCGCAGGTCAAGCGCTACCGGGCCGACGCCGGCGCCGAGTTCGAGGTCCGCTACCGCCTCACCCGGGACGGCCTGCAGGCCGAGGGCCACCCCGACACGGCCCTGGTGTCCTCCTCGGCGGGCGAGGTCACCCTGCGGACGGGGCCGGTCCGCCGCACCTTCGACGTGACCCGCCACGGTGACCGGGTGTACGTCGACACACCCCGCGGCTCCACGGCGCTCACCGTCCTGGACCGCTTCCCCGACCCCGCCGCCCACACCGACCCCGGCGCCCTGCTCGCCCCGATGCCCGGCACCGTCGTCCGTACGGCCGCGGCCGTCGGCGACACCGTCACCGCCGGCCAGCCGCTGCTCTGGCTGGAGGCGATGAAGATGGAGCACCGCGTCACCGCCCCGGCCGACGGCGTCCTCGCCGAACTCCGCGCCACCCCCGGCCAGCAGGTCGAACTCGGCACCCTGCTCGCCGTCGTGCAGCCCACCCCCTGAGAGCCGCCGAACCCCGCCCGGAAAGGACCCCCGCATGTCCGCACCGCGCACCACCACCCCCGGAAGCCCGCTGATCGAGACCCCCGAACGCCAGGTGCTGCGCCGCGGGGGGGGGGGGGGGGGGGGGGGGGGGGGGGGGGGGGGGGGGGTGGGGGGGGGGAGGGGGGGGGAGGAGGGAGGGGGAGGGGAG